>CAVBQH010000137.1:0-6322 GCA_963597485.1 Acutalibacteraceae bacterium | reverse complement strand
ATCCCTTGTACCAAAGACGCCTAAGAGCAATTTACACACAAATTAGGACTTGACTCGATAATCCGATTGCCGCTGCCACGAATTGCTATGGTACACGACCGCAATGGCTTTCCTTCTTTGTTGGTACTGGTATAGCACACAGTCTCTGACTGTTCTTGTTCATAAATCTTCCCAAGCATCGTTAATGCCAGCTCAGTAATTGGCGCTCCTACACTTCGGCCAGTATGGCTGTTCAATACACATATGGCAGAATGTTCCAAATCCTCTAAACTGTGAAGCACCAGCTCGTACCCAGTCCCCATATACTCGGCCAGTCCGTTGAGCATTCGACAATAGGAGTCTAAAATCAGTCGATCCTCTTGGGTGAACTTCACTTGCACTCCTGTTAACTTCATGTATCCCCCTTTCCCTTCATCCAGTGCACACGCAGTCAGTTATTACCTGCAGTTACTGCTCACCAGCCATCATCACGCCTTCCGCCTCTCCCTATACAGCGATATCTTCTCCCCATGCTGGAGCTCATCTGCCATCTGGAGCTTTATCTGATAGTTGGCCGCAATAAACGCCGCCTTTTGCTCCGGAATTCCCTGCCTCGAGAAAAAGTCCATTACTTCCTGCCGATCCGGCATCAGATCCAGCTTCACAATTCCGGGATCCGCAACGTTTGAAAGCATCTTCTCCTCTGTCTGATAAAAGCCGGTTATCTTTCTCTCCAGAAGCTCCGCCCTGGAATACGGCGCCGCTCTGTTTTCCGAATAGAACATGCTGTTGCCGGAATCGAAGATGGGCGCCGGTCCAAGGAGCTGCAGGGTATCAACATCCCGCAGAACACCAAAGTTCAGGAGATGCTCATCCGTGTTGCTGATCAGAAAGTCCGTCATCGTCTGATAATCCATGAATTCCTGCATGCACTGCTTGTCGATTCCGTTTCTCACCGCGATTTCAATGTATGCCTGGTAGTTATTCGTATCATTCGGAATCTTGTCACTTTCCAGCAGCTCATACGCCGATACAAATTCGATTCGATCCGATGTAAAAATCGGGCATATGCATGCAATTCCACCATCCTCCAGCCGTTTTGCGCGGTACGAGACATATGGTACTCCGGCATTTTGTTTAGCATGAATGTATGTTGCAAAGACCTCATTCCATGCCTGCTGCCCGTAATTTCGATAGCTCTCCTTTACAAGGACCGGTTCATCTCCTCTGAGGTCCCAATATTTGTCCATCTGACCGCCCAGCGACGCGTTGGGATCGTAGGACGTCACGTGATGATATGGAATAACTCCGGAGCCACGCTCTGCGATAATCCGAAAGCTTACGTCCTGGTATTTTAAACCGGAGGAAACGGGGCAAACCCAGTATGCATCCGTCATACTAAGAGCCAGATTCTTCTCCAGATACTCCTCCGGCGTGATGCAGCCGGCATCGCGAATCACCCTTTGCATGACTTCTCTCGAGGCAGGAACCGACCGCAGCCTCCACCACCTGTTTATCTTCGCCAGATCGCAGTTTCCAAGGAATGGGGAATATTCCCCGTTCCTCTCCCGATAAGACGTAATTCTTCCGGAATCCGGATCAATTGCAATGGATGCACAGGGTACATCCTTGTGCATCAACCAATACTCATGCATCATTTTCTCCGCTGTGTATGTCACCAGCCATCTCATTGCCAAAGATCCACATACTCCCTAAATCTTGGCAGCGGTATTGATACCTTTCCCCTTTGCTCCGCCAGCAGCAAATGCTTTTTAATCAGACGATCTCGAAGGGATGCAAAGCCCGACGGCTTTTCCATTTTCTCTTTTATCTCCTTCACAGAGCCTGATCCTGTCACAATGATTCTGACAAGATCCTTCTCCGCTTCTGTCAATGTTCCCCAAATCAAATCATACTGCGGAGCCATTGTGTCATCGAAGCTGTCCAGGATTTTCCCGTCAATAACCGTCCTTTCTGCTTTAAAACAAATCTCGCCCAACACCTGATAGGCATATGCATAGCCCTTTGTAAATTGAGCCAGCCTGACCGCATCCTCTTTTCCTGCGTCCAGGAGAACCCGGTATTTTGCTGCAACAGCATGAAGATCAAGTGGCTTCATCACAATAGACTCATTGCGCACGAAAAAGGACAAATGCGGTACCGTAACAAAATCTTCAATATTCTTCGCAATTCCTGTACAAACGAAGCGAACATCCTTGTCCGGTTCCATCAGAACTGTGCCGATAATGGAGAGAAATTCAACCATATCGTCTGATTTTGCAATATCATCGATTCCAATCAGAACATGAAATCCGTTCTCCTTCGCCTGGGCCAGCATCTCCTTCAGAGTTGCCTCTGCAGAATAATAATTCGGATTCTCCGCAGTATTTATGGACATCTCTTTGCTCGCCTGCGCAGCAAAAAAAGCGATATTCCCGCCAACGGTTCCCGCCGTACGGCGAACCACGCTCTGCTGATTTTTCTCAATGAACGGGGCTCTGCTCAGCATCGAAATCAATGTGTTCAGCGGATCACCACCGGCAGACAGGGCATATACAAGCCACTCATCCTTCTGTCGAAAATGGTCCATCACTCTGGAGTACTCTACTGACTTTCCGGATCCTCTAAGTCCGACAATCTTGTAGACATACTTATACGACTCCGGACTCTCGAAATTAGTAATAATCTCTTCTGAAAAATGGGTGTCTATGAGTGCTTTCCCTGCCACACCGGGTGTTCTGGTAAAAGGACTGATACCATGCTGCATGCCGCACCTCTCCACAATCATTGTGATTCTTTGTGATCATTTTCGGGATTTGTGATGTCTTGTGATTCATTGTGATTATATCAATTCCGTACATAATTCGCAAATTCACAGATTACCCCTGACTGGAAGCTTTTCGCGCCGCAAGAATTTGATCACTGGCCAAAACAGATACGCCTTTTTAACTGAATTGCCATATAGGGCCTTCCCGGAAGCTCGACACGAAATTTTCCTTTTACAATTCCTCTATCTGTCACTGTCATATTCCATGTATCCAGAATTCTTAACTCAAATTCTGTCGTATCATCGAAATGGTATTCACGGAACGACGGGCGCATAAAACTGTAGTAGATGAGATAATAGTCCTTCACCGTCTGAGAAGGTGCGCCCGTGCTCTCCGGAACCGCGGCAACCTCGTCCCACGAGCTCTTCTCATATGGACGAAGGCCCAGTCCCGGCGTTTCGCATAAGATATCGTGCAAAAATCCAAGGCGCTTCCAGCTTTCTCCGTGAAGCACTCCGCCGTGTGACCACCAAAGAATCCGGTCCGAATTCAGATAGGTTTCTCCATGTCCTGCATATCCTCCCCGGCAAGCGGCCTCCCAGAATCTACGTACCATCTCCTCTGCGCTGATATTGCCCCATCCATGCTGAATATTGCCTTCATAAGCAATCTCGTCCAGCACAACCGGCTTTCGGTAACGCTGCCTCCATTCATTTGTGCATTCGGCCGTTTTATATAGATCCTGTCTCTGAATACTGCAGTGAGTAATCCACGGGCGCGTATGATCGTAGAACGGTCCACAGTTGTGAATGGAACGAAGGTGCTGATACGGATCCATACGGCAGACAATATCGGCATACTTCTCCCAGTCTGCAATACTCTTGCTGCCCATAAGATCATACTCATTTGCAAATGCCCACCAGACATTGTGATATGCCGCAAGCCGCGCTACCACATATTTCCAGTACAGATCATCCTGATCCGGTGTCATCTGAGAAAATCCCCAACGATCGTACGGGTGCATCACAATTAAATCCGCCTCGATTCCCATTTCTCCGAGGCGTTCAATGCAATGTTCAATATGCCGGAAGTGATCCGGTCGGAACCGGTAAAAATCAAAATGGTTTCCTTCCGTCTTTCCCGTATATTCGTTGAAATTCTCCGAAGTCAGGACGGACGAGTCCATCGGAGTTCCCTCATACGGATATGAGCGCGGCTCCCCAAGGTTATAATCGTAATGTTTCGGAAAAATACAAAAACGGATCTTGTTAAATGGGCTCTCAGCAAGGCTTTCCAGTGTCTTTTCAATCAGCGCATTGCTCTGCAGTTCCCATACATAACACGTCGTGCCAATGGAATAATACGGCGTTCCATCCGCATAGGCGAAATGATACGTGTTTGCAACGTGTACCGGACCGTGATTTCCTCCTTCCGGAGCTGTTACCACAAAGTCTCCAGTCAGAACAGTTCCATCCTCCAGTGCAGTTCCTCCTATTTCGAAGGTATATCTTCCCTCAAAAGACGGCATAAAACGTACAACATACCGCCCATCTCCGTCGTAGAATCCCGTCACCGTCTTCTGCTCACTTTTGCAGGCAAAGGCTGCAGAGATCTCATAATCCATAAATGGATTACCGGTTTCCTTTCCTCCTACAACTATTTCCTGCACGCCCCAGCGCGGCACCTGCTTGTAATATTGAATCTGCATGCAGTATCCCCCTTTTCCGTTTTTGATGGCACCTTCTTATATTTCAAATCCATGCATGCTATCAGAATCACTTCATCAGAATCTTCACATCACACACTATTGGAAACCTATCCGTCACCGTTCCGCCGCGATTCTTGCCTTTTTCCCGGAAAAGGCGATTCCGAGCTTTATAACCGCCGGTGCTTGCACTGCCTGCAGCTCTGCGCTGTATTTGCGCTTATCGATTTGACGAAGTGCCTTCTGCGCAAGCTCCTCCAGCTGCGACTGCGTGCAATTCTTCTCTGCCTTCAGTTCAATCAGTATTCCGGGCAGATTTGGCTGCAGCGGAAGCATTTGAATGTCAAACCGCCCCTCGCCGGCTTCACGGTTTGAAGTAATCCGGTAGCTGTTATCGGTTATAGCGCACATTCCAAGAATCAGTCCGTGATAGAACGCTTCGCCGGCTGCATCATGGAAGCTGATTGCCTGTAGCAGGAAATCCTCCAACGCGTTCTGCAGCGTATCGACATCCATCCGATAGATGGCTTCCTGAACCGCGACTGCGGCCGGACGAGGAATGACAGATTCCAATTGTGAAAGAATTTCCTTGCTGTAGACAAAGGAAATTTCCTTATTCGGAAGCGCCACCTCGCACAGGTAATCCTCTCCGTAGGTCTGACTGCAGCTTATCACCTTGAGATAACCGGCAACCAGCAGGAAGCTGTACACCGATGACGGGTCTCTTTGGATCTGCGGATAAATCACCCCCGTATCAATATGCGTCAGAAAGGATTCTCCCTTCATCAGTGCTTCCAACCTTTCCAGGATATCCGGTGTAGCACCGGCCAGCACCTCACGGATGATATCGTTGCTGCCTGTAGACTGCCAAAACGCTTTTGGTCGGCAGCCATTGTTAAAATATCCTATGACCGACCATGGATTGAACATATCCGTATCGCCGAAGCGATATCCGTCGTACCAGTCACACAGCTCCTGGTATCGCTCAGAAGCCCCATAATATTCGGTCATTTCTTTTACTTCACCTGCTGTGAAGCCAAAATACGCGCTGTACCTACTTTCCAGAATTGAGTTGACCTTCAAATTATTCAGTCCGCTGAAGATGCTCTCCTTGGCAACGCGAAGAATTCCGGTGAGAAAGCCAAATGCCAGATGTGGGTTGTCCTTCAGGCCGCCGGAAAAGAAATTGCGCATGAAATTGATGATTTCCGCATAAAAGCTGCCGCTGTGTCCTTGCTGAATGGGGGTGTCGTATTCATCAATGATGATGACCGTCTCCCGCCCCCAGTGCTTGTGCAGCAGCAGAGACAACAGCTGCAGTCCCATCTGGTAATCCATCTCATCACCAGTATCACCGGCAATCCGGTGATACTGCTGTTTTTCGTAGGTGTTCAGTTTCTCGCTTGTCTCAAGCTCCGAATGGCGCATGAACTCCAGCGAGATCAGCTTACGGATTTTCTGAAAGGTATCCGCCCAGCTCAGACATTTCACATCCTTAAACGTAAGGAAAATAACCGGATACTGGCCCTGGTGCTGCGTATAGCTTGCTCCGCAGCTCCAGATTTTCTTGTCCTTAAAATATACTGAGGTATCCTCCGACGTATGCTCAAAGAAAACACGCAGCATATCCATGTTCAATGTCTTGCCGAATCGGCGGGGACGTGTAAACAAGGACACCTTGGCGCGCTCATCCAGAAAATCCTTGATGAGCATGGTCTTATCCACATAATAATAATTGGAACAGGCATCCCGAAAATCCGAAACCCCAACCGGTAGGGGCCTGCGCATCGTCTGCGTGTCCTGAGCGGGTGTCTTGCTTTTCATCCGTTTATCTGCCGGTCTCTGCGCATGGTCCGGGATGATCCATTGT
>CAVBQH010000136.1:0-6379 GCA_963597485.1 Acutalibacteraceae bacterium | reverse complement strand
AAGGCGGCAGCCAAGACGAAGGATCTTCGGGAAAGCGGGAAACCGGCGGCAGCAAGGTACCACATCGCACAAGGCGAAGCTCTCCTACAAGGACCAGCGGGAATATGACACCATTGAAGCGGAAATTGATAAGCTCCAGGCGGATTCGGATGCGCTTGCGGCGCAGATACCTCTGGCAGCCACTGACTATGAAAAGCTCCGGAAGCTGACCGAGGAAAAGGAGGCGCTGGACGCCCGGATAGAGGAGCGAATGGAGCGGTATATGGAGCTGCAGGATATGGTGGATGCGCTTCGGGGATGAAATGGAAAGGCGGAAGAATCTTGCGTGGATTCTTCCGCCTTTTTATATCAGCTGCTTATTCGTTTACACAGCTGCTGTATGACTTTTGGCAAAGACCGTATTTACTGTCCGGCTGCGGCGGCTTGCTGCGCAGCCAGCTGGGCGGCAAGATCGGCCTGCACCTGCGCAGCGGCCTGCTCCGCACTCATGCCCTGGCTGATATAGTTCTGCTGCGCCTGAGCAATCACGGCGGCCTGGGCGGCCAACGCAGCAGCCGCATCAGTCGTCTGTGTATCGGCCTGCTGCACAGCAGCTGCATTGGCAGGATCGGTGTCGGTTTCGCTGATGCCGCCTCCGATATCGGATTCGGATTCCTTTTTGGAGACCGGCGGATCCGGCTTTTTACCGGTATAGGCAATGGCTTCCTCCGAGGTCATGCCGCCGTAAACCACAACCGGCATGCCGGAGTATACATTTGCATAGATCTCCTTGGCGGCAGACAACGGCAGGTTGATGCAGCCGTGGGATCCTCCCGTCAGGTAGATCTCGCCGCCGAATTTGCTGCGCCAGGTGGCGTCGTGGAAGCCGATGCCGCCGTTGAACGGCATCCAGTAGGTTACCGGCGATTCATAATCAGCGCCCTTGAGGACAGCCGGGGACTTGCGGTAAACAATGCTGTAGGTTCCGTCCGGTGTCAGGCGATCGGAATCAATGGCCTTGCCGGAGACGCAGTCCGTCTCCACAACGCATTCGCTGTCAATGTACTGGTAGACCTTCTGGTTGTCCAGGTCCACCTCCATATAGGAGGTTCCGATGTCGGTGTCACCGAAGGAGGCGGCCGACTTTGTCCATACAGGAGCAAATTCGGCATCCTGCTCGGCCTTTAATACCTCAATAAGAGCCGCTGCGGTTGCCTCCTGGTCCATCTGCCAGCCGTAGTTGCCGCCGGAGACGGTCACCGTTTCGCCGGAATGTGTCTTAAACTCGCGATCCTTGCCGTAGGTGTCATATTGCTCCGCAAGCTCTGCGACATAAGCGGAGACGGCCTCGGTATTGTACAGAATTTCACTTGTCCTGGAGGAATCATCCTGCGTTTCGTCTGTCTGCGCGGCCGCATCGGAAGAAGCCTCCCCTGCGGACTCTGCCGATGCGGCATCGGCTCCCTCTGAGGAACTCTGCGCAGCGTCAGCAGTTCCTGTCTCAGCGGAAGCATCTGCGCCTGCGCCATCTGCTGCAGATAGAGATACTGAAACGAACGATGCCAGCTGATCCTTGGTAAGCGTCTGCTTTTCCTCGTCGAAGGTCAATGTGACGGTCAGATTCAGAATCCGGTTCAGCTCTTCCTGCGCAGCAAGGAGCCGAGCATTGTCCTCGGTGATGGCAGCCTCCTCATAGCACTCATCGCCGAGTGTGATCTCGGTCAGGTTTTCAGAGAGGGCGTCCTTGATAGCGGAGAGGATTGCCTCACGCCTGGGAACCGAGCCGGGATTGCCTGCGGTAATCTGATAGGAGCCGTCAACGTAGGAGCAGACGGCATCGGAGGGCTGCTGGATATTCTCCTCAGAGAAAAAGGGCAGTGCATCCACCAGAGATTCCAGCGCGGCTTCGTCATAAGAGACAAGATACGTGCTGGTCAGCGACTGCTGCGTCCAAAGGCTTACCGGCCATTCGAGACTGGACTGGCTGCGGACAAGGTCAGCTGCAGAGGTGCCGGCAGTCAGGGCAAGGGAGATGTCGACGCCGTGGATCTCGGCTTCCACCTGATTTCTTCCGTGAATGGTCAGTATGTAGTTGCCGGCTGCCTGCGTAATCAGTGCCTCGGTCTGACTTGCATTCTGACAGGAAACATCGATGTCGTTGAGCGTTGTATGGAAGGCAAAATGACTGCCAAAATAAATAAGACCGGCCACATATGCCACGGCCAAAAGACCGGCGGCGGCACCGAGAATGATCAGAATCACCCTTTGCACATGGACGGCGCCGGCGCGCTGCTCGCGCATCTTGCGGGCATACTCCGCAGCGTCCCTGGCTCGCTCCAGCTCCCTGACTTCCTCGTCATACTCCGCTGCATCCATGGCATGCTCCGGCTCCTGACGATCATTGTCATAATCGGAAGTCTTTGCAGCACTTTCTGACTCCTGGGTATCCTCTGCAGGATCGGGAGTTTCCCAAAGATCATCCTCTTCGTCCCAGCCGGTTTCATCCTCTTCGGAATCGGTGTCGGGCAGAAGCTCATATTCAAACAGATGCTCTGCATCCTTTTGTGTGGGCTGTGTTTTGCTCATTGTTTACCTCCCTTTGTACGGGATGAGGGATCGAATTTAGTAAGGTCATTAACGATGGCGGCTGCCATCATCATGCCGGCAACAGGCGGAACAAAGGAAGAAGAGCCCGGCAGGTCTCTTCGCTCCGTGCACTTCCTGGTAGAACCGGGAGGGCAGATGCAGTGGTGCAGGCAGGAGTTCTCGGTGTCGATGGGACGAATTGCCGGTTCAGTGGAATACACCACCTTCAGCTTTTTGACGCCGCGCCGCTTGAGCTCTCGTCGCATGACTCTGGCCAGCGGATCCTGAGAGGTCTTATAAAGGTCTGTAACCGTGAGCTTTGTCGGATCACTGCGGTTCCCGCAGCCCATGGCGGAGATGACGGGGACGCCGGCCGCTTGTGCCTGAAGAATGATCTGAATTTTGCCGGTGACAGTGTCGATGGCATCGACAACATAGTCAAACTGGGCAAAATCAAAGCGGTCTGACTCCTCCGGGAGGAAGAAGGTCTGGTATGTGTTGACAGTGATGGCAGGATCAATGTCGCGGATACGATCCCTGGCGGCATCGACCTTATATTTGCCGACAGTGCTGCGGGTGGCGAGCACCTGGCGGTTGAGATTGGTCAGACACACCCTGTCATCGTCAATCAGATCTAGTGTTCCGACGCCCATTCTGGCCAGTGCCTCCACGACGCTTCCGCCGACACCGCCGACACCGAAAACAGCCACGCGGCTGCGGCGCAGGAGCTCCATATTCTCTGCTCCGTAGATCAGTTCTGCCCTTGAATATTGATTTAACATCTGCTACCCTCGAGATACTTTTACAATAATTATCCAAAGAGTTTATTATACATAAGAAAACATGGATATCAAAGGCCATTCACGGCCGGGGGGAACATTATGCAGTCGGATATGACCAAGGGGAATCCGCTTTCCATTATTATTCGATTTACCATACCGCTGTTCATCGGCAATGTATTCCAGCAGCTGTATAATATGTGCGATACGATCATTGTCGGACGATTTGTGGGACAGAATGCGCTGGCGGCGGTTGGCTCCACCGGTACGATTATGTTCCTGATCCTTGGCTTTTGCTCCGGTCTGACCTGCGGCTTTACGGTTCTGACCTCACAGCGGTACGGCGCCGGAGACAAGCAGGGCGTGAAGAAGAGTGTGGTGAACAGCATTTTGCTCTCCGTTGTACTGGCGGTCATCATGACCATCGGAAGTCTTGCGTTTATGCGTCCGCTTCTGCATCTCATGAACACGCCGGAGGAGATCTTTGAGGATGCCTATGCGTACATCTCGGTGATCTGCATGGGCATTGCAGCCAGCATTGCCTATAACCTTTTGTCGGCCTTTCTGCGGGCCGTCGGCAACAGTAAGATGCCGCTGGTGGTGCTGGTATTTTCGGCAGTTCTGAATGTGGTGCTGGATCTTCTGCTGATCATCGTTTTCCACATGGGAACCATGGGGGCAGCACTGGCAACCGTTCTGTCGCAGGGAATTTCCTCGGTGCTGTGCCTGCTCTATATTCTGAAAAAGGTGCCGGAGCTGACACCGGACAAGGGAATGTGGCGTCACTATCCGGATGCCACGGCCAAGCAGCTTCAGGTGGGCATTCCCATGGCACTGCAGTTCGGAATCACTGCCTCCGGAACGATGATCATGCAGGCAGCCATCAATCTCTACGGCGCCACTGCAGTGGCCGGGTTCACGGCCGCCAGCAAGGTGCAGGGACTGATCACGCAAGGGAATTACTCCATTGGACAGACCATGGCAACCTACGTTGGACAGAACTACGGCGCCGGCCACTATGAACGGATTAAAAAGGGCGTGCGCTGTGCCTCTATGTCCATTTCCATCTACGGTATCGCTGCAGCAGTGCTGGTGGTGCTGGCACTGGAGCCTTTGATTGCTCTGTTCTTCTCCTCGGGGACGGACATCAGTGCCATGATGCCGTATGCGAGAACGTATATTATCTGCTGTGCGATTTTCTATATTCCGCTGGGGAATATTTTTGTATTTCGCAATGCGATGCAGGGCTGCGGCTACGGGCTTTTGCCCATGCTGGGCGGCGTTGCGGAGCTGGTTTGCCGGCTGGTTCTGGCAGTGGCGTCCATGGTGTCTATGAACTATGTGCTGGCCTCCCTGTGTGATCCGTTTGCGTGGTTGGGAGCCTGTGTGTTCACCGGCATCTCCTACCGCTACGTCATCCGCAAGGTGGGAGAAACCTTTCAAAAAAGCGGGAGGGAAGCGGCGGCATGACCAGACGCTATAACTCCGGAAGAGGGAGATATTACCTTCTGGACGGCATTCGCGGAATAACCCTGATCAGTATGATTCTCTATCATGCGGTCTGGGACCTGGTGTACCTGCTGGGCGTGGAGTGGCCGTGGTATCATTCCGATAAGGCCTTTGTGTGGCAGCAGTCCATTTGCTGGACGTTTATTCTGCTGTCCGGCTTTTGCATGACGCTTTCCCGTCAAAAATGGAGAAGAGGCTTTGTGGTAAGCGGCGCGGGGCTTCTGGTTACAGCGGCGACGCTGGTGTTCCTTCCCCAGGACAAGGTGGTGTTCGGTGTTCTTACCTTTCTGGGGAGTGCCATGCTGGTGACGGCTCTTTTGGAGCAATGGCTGGAACGTGTACATCCCATTTTCGGAATGGGCGTCTGCGGCGTTTTGTTTTATGTATTCCGCTGGGTAAACCGCGGATATCTGCAGCTGTGGCAGGGAGAGCAGGTATCTCTTCCAGCGGCGTGGTATCACGGGCTTTTGGGGGCTTTTTGGGGTTTCCCCGGTTCGGATTTTTATTCCACGGATTATTTTTCATTTCTCCCGTGGATTTTTTTGTTCTGGTTTGGAATGTATCTGGGCTGCCTGACAAAGCGCTTCGGCGACTGGAAACAAGGCATTCTGGGGATCAATGCGGCGCCGCTCACATGGATGGGTCAGCATTCGCTGCTGATCTATCTCGCACACCAGCCGGTGCTGTATATGGCCGTGGTTCTGGTGAAAACCTACTTACCCGGACTGCTTTGAGCAGCCGGCTAGAAGACATGGATTATGCGCCGGACAGCTCCGCCAGGACCCGTCGCTGGAAGATGCAGGAACTGTAACATTCAGAGGACAACGAGTATGAGTAAACCAAATCTTCCGCAGTCGGTGCTGGCCATCGCTGCGTGCAAGGGGACAAGAGAGATTCTTCGCCGGACGGGACGCGGCGGTACAGCACTTCCCGGGAAGGCGGCTCGATTTTTTGCAAAAGATATTCTGGAGCGCACCAGCGACGGAATGGATATCATTGTTGTCACCGGTACCAACGGCAAGACGACGACGTCGCGCATGCTCGAGCATGCGTTGACAGCCTCCGGCTATGACTGCCTTGCCAATAAGTCCGGCGCAAATCTTCTGTCCGGCGTGACGGCAGAGATCACCTGCAATGCAACCTGGCTGGGAAAGCCGAAGACGCATTATGCTGTCATTGAGTGTGATGAGGGTGCGCTCAAGCAGGTGGTTCCGCTGATTCATCCGAAGGTGATTGTGGTGACCAATCTTTTCCGCGACCAGCTGGACCGGTACGGCGAGGTTATGCATACCGTGGAGCAGCTGCGCATGGGGATTAAGAAGGTTCCGGAGACGACGCTGTGTCTGAACGCCGACGATTCACTGGTGGCATCGCTGGCAGACGGTGTGCCGAACAGGATCGTCTGGTATGGCATGGACACGCCGGTCGGGGAACAAAAGGATGCGGCCATATCGGATGCCAAATACTGTATTCACTGCGGAACTCCGTACCGGTATCATTATCATACCTATGCTCACCTGGGTGCA
>CAVBQH010000135.1:0-6405 GCA_963597485.1 Acutalibacteraceae bacterium | reverse complement strand
CTCTTATCCATGTATCGGTCAAAGCCGATATCACCGGTGAATACAATTGAAGCGGTTTCTTTTGAAGCGGTTCTCTTGGGAAAGCTTCCCTTTTCCATAGTAAAAACTCCTCTCTGCTGAACAATTGATGTAATTCGCTGCTAAGTAGCGCCGCTCCGGCGCGGCAAACGCTTTCATCCGCGGTTTCCTAAGTGTGATCAATGCCTGCGCTTTTTGTCTTCCTCGTAGGCAGCAAGTGCAGCGAGTGCCTCCTTTGACATGGGATACAGAATCGATATGTTAAACAGTGTCATCAAGCCGATGCCGACATCACCAAGATCCCATACAAAGGTGTAGGAGGCGATGCCGCCGATAAAAAGCATGGCAAGCGCAACGAGCTTGTAGACGGTTTGCCACAGAAGGCGGTCGCCAAGCAGGTAGGCCACGTTGGAACGGGCATAGAACAAAATGCCGAGGAACGTTGAAAAGCTGAACAGCCCCAGCGTAATCGCGATAAAGACAACGCCGAAGTCTCCCAGGTGATAGGACATGGCGGCCTGCAAAAGTGCCATGCCGGACAGACCTTCTGTAATCTCCTGCGGAGCCAGGAGCATGATGAAGGCGGTGCAGCTGCAGATGACAATGGTATCGATAAAAACGCCGAGCGACTGCACCAGTCCCATGGCAACCGGCTCCTTACCCTCTGCCGCTGCAGCAGCGCAGGGGGCAGAGCCGGAGCCTGCCTCATTGGAAAACAGACCGCGCTTAATGCCATTCATAAGCACTGCACCAAAGCTCCCGCCTGCAAACGGACGCAGCCCGAGGGCCTCCTCAAAGATCCTCTGCAGTACAGACGGAAGGGCGGAGATATTTTTAAAAATAATAAGCAACGTAATGACAAAGTACATGATGGCCATAAGAGGCACCATGATGTCCAGAACTCTGACCGTTGCATTCTTGCGCAGAACGATGACGGCGGCAAGAAGAACCAGAACAATGGTGGTGTACAGCGGCGGTATAGAAAATGCGTTTGAAAAGGACTCGGAAGCAGAATTGCTGATTACCTGGCTGATGCCGCACCAGCAGATCAGTCCGGAAAGGGCGAAGAGAGCGGCTGGAATGACATAGCGCTTTTGGCGTCCCTCCTTCTTTTCCCAGAAGCGATGGATGTAATAGGCAGGGCCCCCACGATATCCGCCGTAGAGAGGATCCTTTTCTTTGTAAAGCTGCGCCAGGACTGCCTCAATAAATGCGGTGGAGGAGCCAAGGATGGCCATGATCCACATCCAGAACACGGCGCCGGCACCGCCGGCGGAAATGGCTGCCACAACGCCGACAAGGTTCCCCATGCCGACACGGGTTGCTGTGGATACAATCAGTGTCTGAAACGGCGAGAGGCCGTGGCCGGCTTCCTCCTGCCCGGTCAGGGATCGGATCATATCCGGGAAAAGCCGGATCGGAAGGAAGCGCGTGCGGACGGTAAAGTATACGGCAGCAGGGACCAGGAAGAGGATCAAAAGTGAAATGCCGACAGAGCCGCCACCGGGCAGCGGAATTTCAAATAAATCTCCCCACAAGAAAAGATAGATGGTTTCAATCAGCTGTACGATTTGCATGTGTCCCCCTCCAATTGCTGTTCGGTGCCCAAATAACACCAAGATATTATACGATGTACCGGGGGTAAAAGAGAAAAAACTTCGCACACTCGCGCAGCCACTGGCCGGGATTTTTACAGAAACAGGTTCGAAAAGTGAGAATTCAACAGTATATTGCGAATACACAGATAACTTAAAATGACGCGCAAAATTGATTGACATAATCGACGCGAAATAGTACTATACAATCAACAAAGGGAAACAAGAAGCAACAAAGAAATTTCCCGAGAATCGAATCCGAAGCTTCCAACGCGGGAAGGCGAGGATCGGTCACCAAAATAAAACGAGAGGAGGACGGTCCAACGGCATAGATACGGAACACAGAACGATAATCACAGACATAGATTTCCAGAATCATTCAGAATCTGGTTTGAACCGCTCCCAAGTTGATTCCGGATTCAAGCAGAATTCATTCAAAGAGGAAACACCAATGTACTAAGCAATGTAAGCTCCATGACAGGCAAATGATAGGTTCGGAGGATGGTCCGATGAACAGGTCGTAGATATGTCAGGAAGCAACAATGTAAGAGTGAGAAGATAAGCCGAAGATGTCCGATGATCCGGGAAGGGTATCTGGCAGAAACGCCGGGAATCCGGTGAGGAGAGGCTTCTGAACACCGCTTAGCAGGTATAGACCGATGGGAACCTGATTTGAAATAACAGAGGATGGAAATACAACTGAATATAGCAGAAGAAAGAGAGGCTGTGGAATGCAGATTAATCGCTTCATTCATTAAGAGGGTATCGATCACGCAAGGATGTGATGGATACCCTTTTCCATGTATGCATGTATTGATTCCCGCTCTCGTTGTCTTTTATTTTGCCTGATTCTGAATGGATTACTGCTCGGCATCCATCTCAAATTTGCCTGCATGCGACGGGTTCACGTTGAAATTGGCTGGTGCTGAGTGGTTGTGATTGGCGGAGGGTGCTGATCAGCTATAAAGTGCTATACTTGTGGCGTAGGAGGAATTGGCAGTTATGAAAATCTTTTTTTATACATTGCGGGAATTTGATGAGCTGACATTTGCAAAGCGCTATGCCGAGCAGTACAGCATGGAGTTTGGATACACAGCGGACTATCCCGATGCGGACAATTATCGACTGGCGGAAGGGGCGGATGCAGTGAGCATGACACCCTGCGACATGTCCTCAGCGATGGTGGAGCGGTTTGCCTCGATCGGGGTAAAATACATCCTCTGCAGATCCATCGGATACGATCATGTTGATCTTGCATGCGCGGCCAAAATGGGGATGCGCGTTGCCAATGTGAGCTATCCGCCGTCCGGCGTTGCCAACTATGCCATCATGCTGATGCTGATGCTGCAGCGCAGGATTGAAGAGATTTTAAGACGGGCGGATGTGCAGGATTATTCCCTGAAGGGCAAAATCGGCGATGATATTTCCTTCCAGACGGTGGGAGTGATCGGGACGGGACGCATCGGCAGAACGGTGATCGAGCATCTATCCGGTATGGGCTGCAGAATCATCTGCTACGATCCCTATCAGAACGAGAATGTGAAAAAGCTGGCGGAGTATGTCTCCCTGGAGGAGCTGTACCGGGAGAGCGATGTAATCACACTGCATACCAATGCGACAGGAGAGAACTATCATCTGCTTGATAAAAGCGCCTTTGATCAGATGAAGGACGGTGTTCTCATTGTAAATACAGCAAGAGGGAAGCTGGTGGATACCGACGACCTGATTGCAGCACTTGAGAGCGGACGAGTTGGCGGTGCAGCACTGGATGTCCTGGAGAAGGAAGACGGCCTTTATTATTACAACCGTGTCGGCGATGTGATAAATAACCGGGAAATGGCGATTCTGCGCTCCTTCCCGAATGTGATCATGAGCCCGCACACGGCCTTCTATACCAAGCAGGCTGTGGGACATATGGTGGGGAGCTGCTACGAGGCTGCAGATGCCTTCCTGCGGGGAGAGTCGACAGAGCATGAGGTGAAGCTGTCATGACAAAGAACAGGAAGAAAGCAGGTTCAGCAGGTGAAGGCCGCCCGGTGACATCGGGGAGAGATCGAAAACAGCCATTGTATAAGAGCTTTGGCTATGCGTTTGAGGGGATTATTCATACCATTCAAAAGGAACGGAACATGCAGATTCACTGCTGCGCAGCAGCTCTTGTTGTTGCCGTTGGTCTGTGGCTTGGCTTGTCCAGAGAGGAATGGTTTGTCTGCCTGATTCTGTTCGGCCTGGTGATGAGTCTGGAATGTGTGAATACGGCGATAGAGGCCGTGGTGGATCTTGCTACCACGCAGAGGCATCCACAGGCTAAAAAGGCAAAGGATGCGGCTGCCGGGGCAGTATTGATTGCCGCTATCTTCGCGGCGATCATAGGATTGTGGATTTTCCTGCCCAAAATTTTACTGCGAATCGGATGAGTGGTACAATGGACTTTATCAATCACCCGCAAGGGGGTGCAAATGGAGGTGTTACATATGGAACTTGGTGATGGAATTAAGAAATTCTTCCTGATTGGCATTGGCGCAGCGGCAACGTCGGTTGAAAAGTCCGGCGAGATCCTAAGCGACCTTGTGAAGAAAGGCGAGCTGACCGTGGAGCAGGGCAAGGCACTCAATCAGGAGCTTCGCCACAACGCGGAGGAGAAGAAAAAGAAGTTCGAAGAAGAGAAGAAGCAGAAGAACTTCACGGATTTTGTTTCCGGTCTGAGTGCAGAAGATCTTGCAAAGCTCAAGGAGCAGATTGCAAAGGCAGAGGCAGAGGCCGCTGAGACAGTAGAGGCAGCAGAGGATGCAGCTACAGAAGAAGCAGAGGCAGAATAAGCTGCTGTTGATGGGGGACAGGGGACCTTTTACGGATTGCAGGAGCGCGATGTGCGGCCTTCGATGTGTCCGCTGAAAACAAAGGATCCATTGCTTCCAACACGATGCCATTCAAAGAACAGGAGAGGGCCACAGAGCAATCTGCGGCCCTCTTACTCATTGTGAAGTGTCGGGATAAGGATATGCAGACGGAAAACGCAGCAAAAGCCAACGAAAACAAAGACAGGAAGATCCAGGATAATAAGTCTCGCCTGGCAGAAATCAAGGATGTTCTCGTCCGCAATAAGATCACAAGGGGCGTGACGCCGGAGAAGCTCCGCACTATTTTGGAGGAGCTGGGGCCGACCTATATCAAAATCGGACAGATCATGTCGCTCCATTCGGATATTTTGCCTGCCAGGTATTGTGACGAGCTTTTGAAACTCAATTCCAGTGTTGCACCGATGCCGTTCGAGACGGTGGAGGAGGTGATCAATCGTTCCT
Source organism: Acutalibacteraceae bacterium (assembly GCA_963597485.1). GTDB lineage: Bacteria > Bacillota > Clostridia > Lachnospirales > Lachnospiraceae > CAG-791. The sequence goes on along the minus strand of CAVBQH010000135.1, from coordinate 1,490 downwards.
ACCGCCAGGACTGGCACGAGGTGTTCTCTTACATTGATCCGACACCGCTTGGTTCTGCCTCTATTGCACAGGTGCATAAGGCAGTCCTTTTAACGGGAGAGGATGTAGTTGTTAAGGTACAGCGAAAGGGAATCTATGACATCATGGCAAGGGACATCAGCCTGTTGCACCGTCTGGTGCATCTGATGCCGCCTGTGGGGGATCTGAAGAACCTGGTGGATCTTAACATGGTTCTGGATGAACTCTGGAGCGTTGCGCAGGAGGAAATGGATTTCCTTAAAGAAGCAGCCAATATGGAGGAGTTTGCGCGCAACAATAAGGGAATTGTTTATGTATCCTGTCCCAAGCTGTACCATGAATTTACAACCAGCCGCGTGCTGGTGATGGAGTACATTGAGGGCACTGCCATCAATGATAAGGAAATGCTCTTAGGCGGCGGCTACGATCTTCATGAAATCGGTACCAAATACGTCAACAACTTCATCAAGCAGGTGATGGACGACGGCTTTTTCCATGCGGACCCGCATCCTGGCAACGTAAAGGTCAGCGGCGGAAAGATTGTCTGGATTGATATGGGCATGATGGGGCGGCTTTCGGAGAAGGACCGGAAGGTGATGGTAAAGGGCGTGCAGGGAATCGCTCTCCACGATGTTACCATGGTGGAGAATGCGGTCCTGGAGATCGGCGAATTTCGCGGGCGTCCGGACCGGGCCAGACTTTGGGAGGATCTTCGCAAGTTCCTGGATGATTACGGCTCTGCGTCCATGGGAGGCATCGACATTGCCGAGGTTCTGGCGGACCTGATGGAGATTATGAAGGAGAACGGCATCAGCCTTCCGCACGGCGTGACGATGTTGTGCCGGGGGCTTGCCCACGTAGAAGGCGTGCTCGCCGAAATCAGTCCGGACATCAACATGTTCCAGATTGCTGTGACCAGGTTCTCGGAAGACTACCTGCACCAGATGGATCTTAAAAAAGAGCTGGGAAAGGGAGGAAGAACCCTGTACCGCGCGGTTAAAAAGGGCGCAGAGATTCCGGCTCTGACGACGGATACATTGAATGAATTCCTGCATGGACGCGCGAAGGTGAACATCATCATGAGTGCGCAGGATGAGTTTACGGTGGTGGCCTATGCACTGGTGCGGAACCTGGTCATCGGCGTGTGCATCGCAGCACTTCTCATGTCTTCGGCTATTATATGTACAACCGACATGCAGCCGAAGGTGATGGGAATTCCGGTGCTGGGGGCAGCAGGGTTTATTTTCGCCCTGGGTGCGAGTATGTTCCTGGTGCTGCGCAACATTTATTACCGCTACCGAAAGCCCAAAAAGGACCGCAAGGGCTTTCGGCTATGGAAGTGACGATATGCCTGCAAGCAGCGGGGTCACGTTGAAATGTGGCAGGTGCTGAACAAAAAGACATACAGGAGGAGCAGAAAAGAAAATGAGTGGAAGAAAGGCCACAGTATGGCGAGTTGTACTGTATTTACT
>CAVBQH010000134.1:0-6468 GCA_963597485.1 Acutalibacteraceae bacterium | reverse complement strand
CCAGAGGCGCTTCGCGCCTTGGCCGCCTGCCAATTTCAATCGTGAATATGCCTGCGAGCAGTCAATTCACGTTGAAATGTGGCAGGTGCTGAACAGATACACACATTTACAAAAATTTAAGAATCGGCCGCTAAAATCTTGTTAGAAATGTGGATTGCGGGAGATGGCATACAAGTATACAATCACGTCATCAAACAAGTGCTGCGAGTTGGCCGCATACATCGATTCAGCAAGGGAGCTGAGATCCGGAAATACCGGGTTTCAGCTCCCTTTTATTTTGCAAAGGACTTGCGAAGACGACAATGGAATCGGACGTGCGGCGCTGCGGCAGGGAGGAGTGAGTATGGAAATCAATGTTAGTACTGTTGCATGGGTGCTCATCGCTTCGGCGCTGATCTATTTCATGCAGGCCGGCTTTGCTCTTTGTGAGGCTGGTTTGACGAGAGCCAAGAATACGGGCAACATTCTGATGAAGAACATGATGGACTTCTGCATCGGAACTCCCTGTTACTGGCTGGTTGGCTTTGGACTTATGTTCGGAAGCCTGAATCCTCTGATCGGCGGATTCGATCCTCTGATCCGCGGTGTCTACGATGCGACCAACAGCACCGTACCGCAGACAATGCCTCTTTGGTGCTACGTCATTTTCCAGACGGTGTTCTGCGCAACAGCAGCAACGATCGTGTCCGGATCCATGGCAGAGCGTACCAACTTCAAGGCATACTGCGTATACTCCGCAGCAATTTCTCTTCTGATCTACCCCATCAGCGGACACTGGGCATGGGGCGGCGGCTGGCTTTCCACGCTGGGCTTCCACGATTTTGCAGGATCTGCAGTGGTACATAACGTCGGCGGCGTGATTGCCTGCCTCGGCGCAGCAATGCTCGGACCCCGCATCGGCAAGTACGATCGCAACGGAAAGGCAAGAGCTATTCCCGGTCACAACCTGACCGCTGCAGCACTGGGTGTATTCATCCTCTGGTTCTGCTGGTTTGGCTTCAACGGCGGCTCCACCGCAGCGATGGCAACTGCAGATGATGCCATCAATGCTTCCACCGCATTCATGACAACGAACCTGGCAGCAGCAGTTGCTACGGTTGTTACGATGATCTTCACCTGGTTCCGCTATGGTAAGCCGGATGTGTCCATGACCTTCAACGGCGCTCTTGCAGGACTTGTTGCTATCACTGCTGGATGCGACTGTGTTTCCCCGGTAGGTGCTTTCTTCATCGGCTTGGTTGCAGGCTTCCTGGTAGTTCTTTCGGTTGAGTTCTTTGACAATGTAGCAAAGATTGATGACCCGGTTGGTGCCGTATCCGTACACATGGCCAACGGTATCTGGGGCACCATTGCAGTCGGCCTTTTCTCCACCGGTGCAGACGGCGTTGGCGTAGGTCTTTTCTACGGCGGCGGATTTGCACAGCTTGGCATTCAGGTACTGGGCATTGTTGCCATCGATGCATACGTACTGATCATCATGTTCGTTGTATTCAAGCTCATTGACAAGACCATCGGCCTTCGTGTTCCGGCACAGGTTGAGATTGACGGTCTTGATATGCATGAGCACGGTCTGGCAAGTGCTTATTCCGGATTCGCCATCACCGATGTTACCAACATGGAAATGAGCGTCAATGACAACACCGATCTTGGCGAGGGTGATTACGAGAAGGCCACCGATGTGCAGAAGGATGCTGCTGTTAAGGTTGTTACTGCTCCTGCTGCGGTTCCGGAGCTGGATACCGGAATGCACAAGGTTTCCATTATCTGCCGTCTGTCCAAGTTTGATGAACTCAAGCGTGCACTCAATGAGCTCGGTGTTACCGGTATGACGATGACCCAGGTTATGGGTTGCGGCATCCAGAAGGGCTCCATGGAGCGTTACCGCGGCGCCGTTGTGGACTCCACGCTTCTGCCGAAGGTAAAGGTTGAGGTTATCATTTCCAAGATTTCCGTAGATAAGGTTATTGAGGCAGCTAAAAAGTCTCTTTACACCGGCCACATCGGAGACGGAAAGATTTTCGTTTACAACGTAGCAAGAGTTGTAAAGGTTCGTACCGGCGAAGAGGACTTCGCGGCACTGCAGGATGTAGAGTAAGCATTCTTGCAGTAAGTTCAGTAAGTTGGTTTTTAAAAGTTACGGCGGTGCTGCCGCAGGGCAGCACCCATTCGGCTCAGGCAAGGAGACGTTCGTCTTAGGGCCTGAGCACCCCTCCGGAATCTATACCGTTTGAGCACAGCCTGGCGGTATTTATTCATCAGGGCCTCTGCACACACCTTCCTCCGTGCAGAGGCCCTTTTTATGCCCTGAGGGTATCATGAGATCCGGTGGGGACGGTGAGCCAGGATGGGTGCTTGCATTTGGACCGGGGCTTCTTTACACTTGTGAGGTTGTCATGAAAATGTCTGCGCAGCTGCGTCTGTGCCTTAAAGGAAGCTATACACGATGAAACAGGAATGGAAGGATCAAATCGAGGCAGGAGAGAATCTGGAGATCACGGCGAAGGAGCTGGATGCACTGGCACCCGGCGAATACCTGCTGGTGGATACCAGGGACGAAAGCGACTATGAGCACGGCTTTATCCCTGGGTGTGTCCTCTTTTCTCCGGAGAAGGTTCTGGCATATGCGGATGGCAGGCAGCTGACGCCATTCTCGCTGGATCAGCGGATTATCCTTTACTGCAAATACGGAACCATCACCCGTGATCTTGCGCAGGAGCTGCGTGAGAAGGGATTCTATGCCCAGAGCCTTGCGGGCGGCTACGGCGCATGGGCTCTTCATGCCATTCAGAAGCAGGCTGAGGATGAGATCCTGAGGGAGAAGATTGAAACCTCTCTGCAGAAGGGACGGTTTCACAAGGATCTTTTGAATCCGTTTGCACGCGCCATCCTCAAGTATCAGCTGATTCAAAACGGGGATCATATCGCGGTCTGCATTTCCGGCGGTAAGGATTCCATGCTCATGGCCAAGCTCTTTCAGGAATTTCAGCGACACGGACAGTTTTCGTTTGAGCTGACGTTCCTGTGTATGGATCCGGGGTATAACGAGGCCAACCGGCACATTATTGAGAACAATGCAAGACTTCTGGGCATTCCGCTGACGTTTTTTGAGACAACGATTTTCGATACCGTATATAAGGTTACATCGTCTCCGTGCTATCTATGCGCGAGAATGCGCCGCGGGCACTTATATAAGAAGGCGCAGGAGCTTGGCTGCAATAAAATTGCACTGGGACATCACTATGACGACGTGATTGAGACGGCACTGATGGGAATGCTGTACTCCGGTCAGTGGGCCGGCATGCTGCCGCGGCTTCGGAGTACGAACTTTGAAGGAATGGAGCTGATCCGGCCGCTGTATTTTATCCGCGAGGATGATATCAAGGCGTGGCGTGATCGCAATCATCTGCATTTTATTCAATGTGCCTGCCACTTTACGGATACCTGTACGACCTGCGCTGTTGAGGCCGGGGAGGAGGGCGGCTCCCGCACGGGACACAAACGGATGGAGACCAAGCGCATCATTGCAGAGCTGAAGAAATCCAATCCGATGCTCGAATCCAATATTTTCCATGCCACGGAGAATGTCTGCGTGGATAAGCTCCTGGGCTACAAAAAGGATGGCGTGCACCACAGCTTTCTGGAAGGGTTTGAGTGATGGCTCTGAATAGTTACCAAATCTTCCTTCTGATTTTGGGATATTTTTTCTGCGCTGTGCATCTTTCTTTTTGGGACGTGGTAGTGTATGCTAGTAAAGCATTGCCTCGAGTACAATATCTAGTACTCATCTGCGAATCATATTACAAGATATTGCACATCTGATGTGATGTATTCGAAATAGTCAGTCGGAGGGAGACCAGCATGGCAGTAAGTGAGACATCAATGGTGAAGACAAACGTTATTAAGAGAAATGGGCAGGAGGTTGACTTCAATATTGCGAAGATTATCAACGCAATTCAGAAGGCAAACGCAGAGGTAAGCGGCATCTATCAGATGAACGAGTTCCAGATCAATGCGGTTGCAGACAACATTGCCAAGAAAGTGCAGAGTGCACCCCATGCTGTCAGCGTAGAGGATATTCAGGATATGGTGGAGACCGGCATCATGGAGATGCGGGGCTACGAGGTTGCACAGAAGTATGTCCGCTATCGCTACAAGAGAGAGATTTCCCGCAAGGCCAACACCACCGACAACGGCATTCTGGCACTGATCAATCAGCAGAATGAAGAGGTGAAGCAGGAGAACTCCAACAAGAACCCGGTTATCAATTCCACACAGCGCGACTATATGGCAGGTGAGGTATCGAAGGACCTGACCAAGCGTGTCCTTCTGCCGGAGGATATTGTCAAGGCGCATGAGGAGGGAATCATTCATTTCCACGACTCGGATTATTATGCGCAGAAGGAGCACAACTGCGATCTGATCAACCTTGAGGATATGCTGCAGAACGGCACGGTCATCAGTGAGACGCTGATCGAGAAGCCGCACAGCTTCTTTACCGCCTGCAACGTTACGACACAGATCGTAGCGCAGGTTGCCTCCAATCAGTACGGCGGCCAGTCCTTCACGCTCTCACATCTGGCACCCTTCGTGGATGTATCCCGCAAGAAGCTCACGCGCCAGGTATGTGAGGAGAGAAAGCTGACGGGGGAGCCGCTGGATGATGCCATCATCAGCAAGATCGTAGAGAATCGTCTGGGTGAGGAGATCCGTTCCGGTATTCAGACCATTCAGTATCAGCTGATTACGCTGATGACCTGTAACGGGCAGGCTCCGTTTGTGACTATGTTCATGTATTTGGAGGAAGTGCCGGAGGGCCAGACCAGAGACGACTTGGCCAGAATCATTCAGGAGGTTCTGCTGCAGAGAATGCAGGGCGTCAAGAATGAGAAGGGCGTATGGATTACACCGGCCTTCCCGAAGCTGATTTATGTACTGGATGAGAATAACATTCATCCGGAATCCCCGTATTACTATCTGACAGAGCTGGCGGCGAAGTGCACGGCAAAGCGCATGGTGCCGGACTACATCTCTGCCAAGAAAATGAAGGAATATAAGAACGGGGATGTTTATCCGTGCATGGGCTGCCGGTCCTTCTTAACACCGGATACAGAAGGCTTAGGGCCGGAGGGACGGCATAAGTACTACGGACGGTTTAACCAGGGGGTTGTGACCATCAACCTGGTGGACGTTGCCTGCTCCTCGTACGGAGATATGGAGGTGTTCTGGAAGATTTTCGATGAGCGGCTGGAACTGTGCCACCGGGCACTTCGCTGCCGGCATGAGCGGCTTCTGGGAACCGTCTCGGATGTTGCACCCATTCTGTGGCAGTATGGTGCGCTGGCGCGCCTGAAGAAGGGCGAGAAGATTGACCGTCTTCTGTACAACAATTACTCGACCATCAGTCTGGGCTACGCCGGCTTGTATGAGATGTGCATGCGAATGCTGGGCGTATCGCATACGGACCCGCAGGGGAAGGAGTTTGCCCTCAAGGTAATGCAGCATTTGAATGACAAGTGCTCGCAGTGGCGCAGAGAGGAGAACATCAGCTATTCGCTTTATGGTACGCCGATGGAATCCACAACCTATAAGTTTGCCAAGTGCCTGCAGAAGCGCTTCGGCATCATTAAGGACGTAACGGACCACAACTACATCACCAACAGCTACCATGTAAATGTCCGGGAGAATATCGATGCCTTCACGAAGCTTCGCTTCGAGGCTGACTTCCAGAGACTTTCTCCGGGCGGTGCCATCAGCTACATCGAGGTGCCGAACATGCAGAATAACATTCCGGCGGTGCTCTCTGTGATGCAGTATATTTATGACAACATCATGTATGCGGAGCTGAACACGAAGTCGGATTACTGTGAGGTCTGCGGCTACGACGGTGAGATTAAGATCGTAGAGGATGAGAGCGGCAAGCTGGTATGGGAGTGCCCCAACTGCGGAAACCGTGATCAGGCGAAGATGAGTGTGGCGCGGAGAACCTGCGGCTATATCGGCACGCAGTTCTGGAATCAGGGACGTACGCAGGAGATTAAAGATCGGGTGCTGCACCTGTCGAATAAGACGTTTGAATAGAAATCCTATAAATTGCCAGAAGAATCGTATACGGCGGGAAACAGATATATAGGGGAATTCTGTCACTGAGTTTATTGATGATATCTTAACCGTAGGCGGTCCGGAGAAGGAATTACGAAGAATGCGTTTTGAAATTTGAAAATGCAAGAATTTTCAATGGGTTATCAATTTATGAGGCAGAATCTGAAATTGAGGTGTTATTTGGGTAGCTACACAGGAAAACGAGATGAGTGCTGAGAGATACTGCACTGTCAAGCAAAAATGAAAATGTCTCGAAATAGTTAAAACATAGGCCCCGGGGTTCCGGGACTTTTTGTGTCTTTTGAATGTCGGATTCTTCTTGTGGGTGATTAATATATTGACCGTATGAACCGACATCTCATGCATTGG
>CAVBQH010000133.1:0-6533 GCA_963597485.1 Acutalibacteraceae bacterium | reverse complement strand
CTGGAGTAAGGCCCGACTGATCTGCCGGGAAATGATTAAAGGCAGACAGGCTCCGTCGTCTTTGCGGCTGACCCTCCGACTGAAGCCCGATCAGATGCGCCGTATACTGGAGAAGGCACCGGATTTACAACCCGGAACGCTGGAAGCAGTTTCTGCCTTTGCCCTTAATATCCGTCTGGATGCAGGCAGGCTGAGCTTGGTTACAGGCATCGCCTCGAACACGTTCTTAATGGACAAGAGCCCCGACCGCGTCTGGGATCAGACCATGGAGCGTTTCCTGGCATCAAGAGGATTTGATTTCGTCAGGGAGTAGAGCAGAACTGCTGTTGCTATCCTTCCGATTGGAAGGCTGTTTGGAGGCAATTATGACAACAAAGAAACGTGACCTGCTGACACCACTGGATTTTTCTGTGGAGGAGCTGGACCGGATGTTTGACCTTGCGGATGATATTCGGCTCCACCCGGATAAATATGCGCATGCCTGCGAAGGACGCAAGATGGCAACGTGCTTCTATGAGCCGTCCACCAGAACGCGCCTGTCTCATGAGACGGCCATGCTGAATCTCGGCGGCTCCACCATGGGATTTGCGGATGCGGATTCTTCCTCCGCAACCAAGGGGGAAACGGTTGCAGATACTGCAAGAGTCATTTCCTGCTTTGCAGATATTATGGTGATTCGTCACCCCAAGGAGGGCGCCGCAACGGTGGCAGCGCACTATGCATCCATTCCGGTCATCAATGCCGGAGACGGCGGTCATCAGCATCCCACACAGACATTGACGGATCTTCTGACCATTCGAAATCTGCAGGGACGCCTGGATAATTTTACCATCGGCCTTTGCGGTGATTTGAAATTCGGCCGCACTGTGCACTCACTGATCAACGCACTGGTTCGGTATCCCGGGGTTCGGTTTATCTTTATTTCTCCCAAGGAGCTGCGGGTGCCGGATTATATCATCGAGCTGTTAGATGCAAAGGGAATTCCGTATGAAGAGTGCATCAAAATAGAAGATGCCATCCAGAGACTGGATATCCTGTACATGACCCGTATCCAGAAGGAAAGATTCTTTAACGAAGAGGATTATGTTCGTCTCCGGGATTTCTATATTTTGGACCGAGAGAAGCTCGACATGGCCAAGGAAAACTGCTATGTGCTGCATCCGCTGCCGCGTGTCAACGAGATTGCGGTGGATGTGGACGATGATCCGCGGGCCGCGTATTTTAAGCAGGTGCAGTTCGGCGTTTATGTTCGCATGGCAGCGATACTCACGCTGCTGGGTATTGAAGTGTAACGGCATGGTTCTGGGCCTTGCGGGGACCTCGGTGCTTGCATGCGTCTGAATAGTTACCGCGGTTGAGTTGAAAAGGGAGAAAAACGATGGCAAATGTAGCACATATGCTGACAATCGGCAAAATCGAAGAGGGCTTTGTTCTGGATCACATTCGTGCCGGTAGAGCCATGAAGATCTATCATTACCTGGGACTGGACAAGCTGGACTGCCCGGTCGCCATCATTAAAAATGCCAGAAGCGGCGAGCTGGGAAAAAAGGACATCCTGAAGGTGGAATGCGATATTGAGTCGCTGAATTTGGATGCACTTGCCTTTATTGACCGCAACATCACCGTCAATGTCATTAAGAACGGACAGATTATCGAAAAAAGGAGCTTAAAGCTTCCGAAGGAGCTGCGCGGAATTGTGCGCTGTGCGAACCCGCGCTGCATCTCCACCGTGGAACGCGGTCTGCCGCACATTTTCTATCTGGCAGATGAAGTCAGCGGAACCTATCGATGCCGATACTGCGATGAGAAATACGAAGAATCCGACAGTGAAAAATACAGGTAAGACGGCATGAATCCGATTGAAATGTTTTTGATACAGATGTCAGCGCTCCATATCACCTCCGGAGCGCTGCTGATTATTTACCTGGCAGCGGTGAATGTGGCTGCGTTTCTGGCTATGGGCCGGGACAAGAAAAAGGCAAGAAGAGGCGAGTGGAGAACGCCGGAGGCGACACTGTTCCTTCTTGCCATCATCGGCGGCAGCATTGGGAGCAACCTGGGCATGTTCGTGTTTCACCATAAGACGAGGAAGGCGAATTTTCGCATTGGCATGCCGGCCATTCTGGTGGCGCAGCTTTTGCTGGTGCTGCTGGTTGTGGTGATGACAGAGGAAGTTGTGTTCCTGTGAGAAGTAAAATGGCGCACGCAGCGCCATATGAGCAACAGGAATGCCGCGCAGCAGCGATTTTGAGAATGGGTTCTGAATAGTTGCCATGACATTAAAAAGACCTTCCGCAAATTTGCGGGAGGTCTTTTTTAGCTTTTTGGAAGATCGAATGTGGCTGGCCAGTGTTGCCGGAACCCTGTTCAACCGCCGATTTCAATCGTGAATTTGTCTGCAGGCAGTTATCTGTGCCTTACAGGAGATCCTGCCAGTTCTTGACGCCTTCCTTTTTGGCAACTTCCTGCATCTTCAAGGCGCGAACCTTGGTAGAAAGTCCAAAGAGGTTGATGAAGCCGTTGGCATCTGTGTGGTCGTACATATCGCCGGTCTTGAAGGAAGCGATGCTCTCATTGTACATCGTGTACGGAGAGGTCTCGCCGGCCCGGATGATGTTGCCCTTGTACAGGCCGAGCTTCACGGTTCCTGTGACGTAGCGCTGTGTGCTCTCGATGAAGGCCTGCTCTGCCTCACGAAGAGGAGAGAACCATTTGCCCTCGTAGACAAGGCTGGCAAACTTCTCGCCGATTTCCTCCTTCAGCGCATAGGTCTCACGGTCGAGGATCAGCTCCTCGAGCTGCTGATGTGCCTCATAGAGGATGGTTCCGCCAGGGGTCTCATAAACGCCGCGGCTCTTCATGCCGACAACACGGTTCTCTACGATATCGATGATACCGATGCCGTTCTCGCCGCCGATCTTATTCAGCTTGCGGATGATATCGGAGAGCTTCATCTTCTCACCGTTTACAGCAACAGGGAGGCCCTTCTCGAAGTCGATGGTGAGATAGGTTGTCTTATCCGGTGCCTTCTGAGGAGTCTTGGAAAGAACGAGCACGTGCTCATAATTGGGCTCGTTAGAGGGATCCTCCAGCTCAAGGCCCTCATGGCTGATGTGCCAGAGGTTGCGGTCGCGGCTGTAGCTCTCGTCTGCAGAGAAGGGAAGATCGATGCCGTGCTTGTGAGCATACTCAATCTCAGACTCACGGGAATCCAGCTTCCAGTTCGGATCGCGCCATGCAGCGATGATCTTGATATCCGGTGCCAGAGCCTTGATGCCCAGCTCGAAACGGATCTGGTCATTGCCCTTTCCGGTTGCACCGTGGCAGATAGCTACGGCGCCCTCTTTACGGGCGATTTCTACCAGCTTCTTGGCAATCAGCGGACGGGCCATCGAGGTGCCGATCAGGTACTTGTTCTCATAAACGGCATGTGCCTGGATGCAGGGAGCAACATACTCGTCGCAGAACTCATCGATAACGTCCAGAATGTAAAGCTTGTCTGCACCGCAGTACTTCGCTCTTTCTTCCAGACCCTCCAGCTCCTGCTCCTGTCCGACATTGATGCAGACGCAGACAACGTCGTAATTATAATTCTCCTTCAGCCAGGGAATGATACAGGTAGTATCCAGTCCGCCGGAATACGCAAGTACAACCTTTTCTTTCTCCATTGTGAATCTCCTTCAGATGATCTAAAAGTTACATGGAAGCAACAACTTGGCCTCCAGTGATTCAATATAGTACTTCAAAAACATAATTGCAACCAGAAGAATATACGTAAATATGCATCAGTAACACATGTTTATGCATAAATATGCATAATACAAAACGGAATATGCATATTTATAAAATGATGCTTGCATACATCCATTATAAGGAGTACATTTAATGCTGCTATTGTCGGAAGTGCTATGGCGTGCGCAGGCGGTGGTTTGTTAACGGGCACATCTAAAGGTTCTCGCCGGTCGTGAGCCGTGATATAGTTACAGTGTATGCGTTCATGCAGTTATTGGAGGAAGATATAGTATATGAAGAAGATACGAGCAGGCATCATCGGTGCCACCGGGTACGCAGGAGCGGAGATCCTGCGCATTTTGTCGGTCCATCCGGACGTGGAAATCAAGTGGATCGGATCCCGCAGCTACGCGGATCAGCAGATGGCATCCATATATGGAAATCTGTTTCATTTCGTAGATCTTCCTTTAATTGATGATGATACGGAGAAGATGAAGCAGTCCATTTTGGAGCTGGCAGAGGATACGGACGTTATTTTCACAGCGACGCCCCAGGGGGCCTGTGCGGGACTTATGAGCCAGGAGCTTCTCGAAAAGACGCGCGTCATCGATATGTCGGCGGATTTTCGTCTGAAGGATGTGGCGGTATATGAGAAGTGGTACAAAATAAAGCATGCATCTCCCCAGTTTCTTGAGGAGGCTGTCTACGGACTGCCTGAGATCAATCGAAAGGATATTCCGGCGGCACGGATCCTTGCTAATCCGGGATGCTACACGACCTGCTCCATTCTGACCGCGTACCCGCTGGTGGAGGCGGGACTGATTGATACGGATACGCTGATTGTGGATGCACTTTCCGGAGTGTCCGGCGCGGGGCGAGGAGCCAAAACGGCCAACCTTTACTGCGAGGTCAACGAGAGCGCCAAGCCCTATGGCGTGGCAACGCACCGCCATACGCCGGAGATTGAGGAGCAGCTTTCCTATGCCTGCGGACACGACGTCACCATTAATTTCACGCCGCATCTTGTGCCGATGAACCGCGGCATTCTTGCAACGGAGTACGCGTCGCTGGTGCGCAAGGCGGACGGAAGTCTTCCCACAAAGGAGGAAATTCGCAGCGTGTATGAAGCACGCTACGGAAAGGAGCATTTCATTCGGCTCCTGCCGGATGGCAAATATCCGGAGACGCGCTTTGTAGAGGGCAGTAATTTCCTGGATATCGGCTTCCAGATTGATGAGAGAACCGGTCGCATCATTCTCATGGGTGCCATTGACAACATGGGGAAGGGATCCGCTACACAGGCGGTGCAGAATATGAATCTGATGTTCGGTCTGCCGGAGGAAACCGCAATCGGATTTCCTGCGATGATGCCGTGACGAATGGTTACACGAATAGAATTTGTGGAAGTAGAAAGTACTGGGATAGATGGAAGGAAAAGTGATCATCCGGCCGATGCGGATGAGTGATTATGAAGAGGTCCATGCCCTGTGGATGACCATTCAGGGATTTGGAATCCGCGCAATCGATGACGGAGCCGAGGATGTGGAACGGTTTATAAACCGCAACCCGGAAACCTCTGTGGTGGCCGTGACAGACGGAAGGATTGTAGGCTCCATTCTCTGCGGCAGCGACGGACGGCAGGGGACGCTCTATCACGTGTGCGTTGCTGGTGACTACCGCCGCATGGGAATCGGGCGCCAGATGGTGGGCTACTGCATGCGTCAGCTGCGAGAGATGCGCATCAATAAGGTGTCGCTGGTGGCATTTACAAGCAATCAGATCGGCAACGCGTTCTGGAGAGGCATCGGCTGGAAGAAGCGCGAAGATTTTTACTATTACGATTTTATATTGAATGAAAAAAATATAACCCGGTTCATCGGCGAGAACGCCACATGAGAAAAGGGGAAGCTGCAGCAGCGGCTGCGTAAAGAGATTCCGAATGGATACCGGAGAATGGGTAAGGAGCATTTATGAGTACAACAGATACGATGCAGGTGATTGCCGGCGGCGTGACCGCGGCAGAAGGCTTTGAGGCGGCCGCCTGTGCTGCAGGGATTAAGTATGAAAACCGGACCGATATGGCGCTGATCTACAGCACGCTTCCGTGCATCGCGGCGGGAACATTCACCTCAAACGTAGTGAAGGCTGCACCGGTCATCTGGGACCGGACGATCGTGCGGGAAAGCGAGCAGACCGTGCAGGCTGTGGTCGTTAACTCCGGCATAGCCAATGCCTGCACCGGGCAGGAGGGAATGCAGATCTGTGAGGAAACCGCTAAGGCGGCAGGCGATCTTCTTGGAATCGCTCCGAAGGCGGTTCTTGTGGGTTCAACCGGTGTCATCGGCATGCAGATTCCGATGGACCGTATCAAGGCCGGACTTACAAAGCTGGCTGCCCAAAAGGCGGGAACCCTTGCCGCCGGAGAAGCAGCTTCCAAGGCAATTATGACAACCGATACCGTTAACAAGGAGGTTGCTGTTACCTTCACAGCCGGAGGAAAAACCGTGACACTGGGCGGAATGTCGAAGGGATCCGGTATGATTCACCCTGGTATGTGCACCATGCTGGCATTTCTGACAACGGATCTTGCCATCGAGAAAGCGCTTCTGCAGAAGGCCGTGTCAGAGGTGGTGGAAGATACCTTTAATATGATTTCGGTGGACGGCGATATGTCGACCAACGATACGCTTCTGGTGCTGGCCAACGGCGCAGCCGGGAATGCAGTGATTGCAGAAGAGTCCGGGGACTATGCGGCATTTCGGAAGGCACTGGAGTATGTCTGCCGAACGCTGGCCATGAAG
>CAVBQH010000132.1:0-6534 GCA_963597485.1 Acutalibacteraceae bacterium | reverse complement strand
GTACCCCATCTCCCTTGCAGTGCGTCTGTCACTGGATTCGGAGTCAGTTGTACAGTGGGGCAAGGTAATGGCCATGGCCTTCGTGGCAGTGGTTCCTCTGATGGTACTGTTCTTTGCCGCACAGAAGTATTTTGTAGAAGGCATTGCAACAAGCGGAATGAAGAACTGACAGTTGGATTATTCGGATCTTGGTATCTGTTCAGCGACGGGTCCCGGCGGAGATATCTGCCGCCCTGTCGCTGAATGTTCTTAAGGAAAGCGTTAATAGGAAAGCTTTAATCAGCGTTTCCATACATCGGAACAGGAAGAGGAGAATAAGCATGTACACGCTGGAATTAAATGGTGCAGCACTGGAAGTGAAGGTGGAATATTGGCAGGATGAGATCTGGAAAGAGGCCGTGGAGAAATCACCGGCCTCTTTGACGTTGGGAACGCCTTGCGGTGACTATATTCCGTATATTTTGAAGGCAGACTCTGCGGCACCGACACAGGTGCGGCTTTCGGCACGGGTGGCCGGAGGCGAGGATATTTTCCATGTGATTCCGTGCTGCATCTTTGGAGATAATAATGAGAAGGAGGTGCAGGCCGGGGAGTTCCCACTTCTATGTGAGAAGAGAAAGGATGGTCAGGATCGGCAAGACGGACATGAACCGGAGAGTGATGATGGCTTCCGTTCGCCCTTCTGGTCATTCCGGGCGGACCGGGCAGCAATGCCTCTGTCAGCGATCTGCACGAAGGGAGGAACACTGGCAGTTACGGTGGATCCGTATGATAGTATCGGCGGTGTTCCAAGCGGTGTATTCGCAGCGCTCCCGGACCGCTGCGGCATCAGTCTTGGCTATGAAAATGCTCCCATCAGCTTCATCAACAAGCGCACACCGGGTGAGCCGGTGCGTGAAGATGTGAAGAAGGGTGAGGTTTGCGGACGAATTTACTATGTTCCTGCAGGGGAAAAGCTCCCGCGCCTTGCGATTCACACAGTCATCCGTCAGGAATATGCCCTTCGGCATGAGCGGCCGGTGTACGAGAAAACCTTCCGTGAAGCCGTGCAGGGGTGCCTTGACAGCTTCCTGACAATCAGCTGGAATCCGGAGACACAGGAGTACACCAACTGCAACTGCCTGCCGCCGAAGGAGCCGGATCTTCACCCGTGGAGAAACGTGAAGGAAATCGGCTGGACGGGCGGCGGCGTTCTGGCCTACCCTTTGGTCCTGGCCCAGGAGATTCTGGGAGATGAGGCGACGGAAGCTATCGGAAAGGCTCGCTCCGGCTATGAGATGTTCGATCAGATTGCCGGCGCCTACAACGAGGCATCCGGCCTGTTCTACGACCTGACCTCGCCCATCGACGAGGACACAGTACAGGATCACCACAACGAATCCTCGGGACTTGCAAATGTGAAGGTACAGGCCGATAGTGACCGCGCGCGGCACGTGAACGGATGGTGGTCGGCCTTTGGCCTGGCAAAGGACGTGCACTGCTCCTATACCGTGGGAAGCGCGCTGCATTACATGCTGAAGACGATCGATTTCCTGACGAAGAGAGAAGAGTCGTACCCTGCATCCTGGCTGGAGAGCGCACGCAAGGTGATGGATACGGTCATTGATCTGCAGAGGGAGGACGGCGCTTTTGCGTATACCTACCGTGTTGACCGCAGGGAGGCGGCGGATTGGAACGGCTTTGCCGGCTGCTGGTTTGTTCCCTGCGCTGCATATCTGTATCATCTGACCGGTGAAGGACGTTACCTTGCGGCAGCCGATGCCGGGCTTACCTATTACGCAGCGTATGTGGACACGCTGACCTGCAACGGAACACCGATGGATACCTGGAAATCGCCGGATGAGGAAGGAAATCTTGCGTTCATTCGCGGTGCCAGGCTCCTGCACGAGTACACCGGCGAGGCCAAATATCTGACAGCCCTCCAAAACGGTGCGGAGTATGAGTTCCTCTGGCGCTACGGATATAAAACAAGGCCGCTTCACCGGCCGCTTGTAAACGGCTGGAATTCCTGCGGCGGCAGTATCACCTCGGTATCGAACCCCCACATCCATCCGATGGGGATGATCGTGGACAGCGACCTGTATTATCTGGGACGTGTGACGGGAGACGACTATTACACGGACCGCGCTCTGGACGGCACGGCATGGATCATGCAGACACTGGAGCTGTATCCGAAGGAAACCGGATATGGCCGGTACGGCGTCCTGTCAGAGCGCTGGTGCCCGTCGGACGGACTGGTAATTCAGAAGGATTCGGAAGGAAACAGCTACAGCTCCTGGTATTCCTACAACCTGTGGGCCGGGGCGGCGGCGTTCGAGGAAGTCTGTGAGCGGTGCCTTGATAATGCTCCTCTTTGAATTTGTGCAAACAATTCGATGTTGATATCTATGAGGCACCGAATAGGTATGGTATTGTTAATAGGTCTCGCAAGAGACAAAGGCTACCTTAAAACGGTAGGCGGTTAGTCCTTCTGCGGAGGGACTGGACTCTCCGATTACATAGATGCCAATCATGGCGTTTCATGGAAAGGAGGAGCTGCATGGACATTTCCAGTACGATTGCGTTATTGGCCTTGTGTCTGACGTGCATCACGTTTGGATACAAGATCGGCAAGGATATATGGAAAAAGAAATGACCGCCCAGACCCTGGAAAGTCGGCGGTCATTCTTTTGACTAAGATACTGAACAGGGGCTAACCGTCTATCGGTAGCCTTCTTTCATCTCTATTCTACACGATTTTTGGGGATCTGTAACTATTCAGAGTTATACTTATTTTGGCAAATAGGTCATAAACAGTTGCCACGATGTTGGAAAAGCGGGAACAAACAGAAAGAAGGTTGTCAAGGAGGGGACATGAGCAGCCGAATTTTGGATTTTGAAAAGTACACAGAGAAGGCGCGTCAGGCCGTGGCAGAGGGGCAGGTCCTCCTGCTGAATCAGAATCAGGCACTTCCCATGCCGAAGGGCAGCCATGCAGCTGTGTTTGGAAGAATGCAGCTGCATTACTATAAGAGCGGTACCGGATCCGGCGGCATGGTGAATGTAAATAAAGTGACCGGCGTCCTGGAGGCACTCGAGGAGAGCTCGGACGTGCAGGTGTATGAGCCTTTGGCGGACGTTTACCGCAGCTGGGAGAAGGATCATCCGTTTGACGAGGGCATCGGCTGGGGGAATGAGCCCTGGTCCCAGCAGGAGATGGAACTGGATGAAGCGCTGGTGGCGGAGGCTGCCGGTCAGAACGAGTATGCCATCGTGATCCTGGCAAGAACTGCCGGTGAGGATAAGGATAACAAGGTTCTGCCGGGAGCATATTGTCTGGCACCGGCCGAAGAGGACATGCTGGACAAGGTGCGCAGACACTTTTCCAAAATGGTCGTTCTGTTAAACACCGGGAGTATCATGGATATGCGTTTTATCGATGCATATCATCCGGATGCGGTGATGTACGTCTGGCAGGGAGGAATGATCGGCGGCCTTGGCACGGTCGATGTTCTCACCGGCAGGGTGTGTCCGTCCGGACGTTTGTCGGATACGATTGCAGCTCAGATATCGGATTACCCGTCGGATCCTCATTTTGGCGGGCTGGAGCAGAACATTTATGCAGAAGATATCTATGTGGGATATCGTTATTTTGAATCTGCGGCCAAGAGCAAGGTAGTGTATCCGTTCGGCTTTGGCCTTTCGTATACAACCTTTGCAAAGGAGGTCGATGGTTTTTCCTATATAGATAATCATGTATCCTTCCGGATGACAGTGACGAATACCGGCTCGGCAGCAGGAAAAGAGGTCGTTCAGGTTTACGCGAAGGCTCCGCTGGGGCAGCTGGGGAAGCCTGCAAGAGTGCTGATCGATTTTAAGAAGACGAAGGAATTGCCGCCCGGAGAGAGCGAGATTCTTACATTTACCATTTCGTCATCAGTGTTCGCCTCCTACAATGACCGCGAGGCGGCAGGAATGCCGATCGGATGGATCCTGGAAGCCGGCGAGTACACCATCTATGCTGGTGACAATGTGCGCGACGTGAAGGCGGTTGGCTCATTTGTGTTGGAGCAGCTCCAGGTTGTGGAGACGTGCCGCAGCGCTCTGGCGCCGACAACCGCCTTTACACGCATGAAAATGTCGGCTGCCGATGAGCAGACAGAAACTGACGGCGATTATGTGATTGTCATGGAGGACGTTCCGCTGCGGGCAGTCTCTCCGGAGGAAAAGAGAAATCAGGAGCTTCCGACGGACCTTGAAATAACCGGAGACCGCGGCATAACGCTTGCGGACGTCAAGGCAGGAAAGGCAATGCTGGACGAGTTTGTCGCGCAGCTGACGGAGGAGGAGCTTGCCTGCATTGTACGCGGAGAGGGAATGGGAAGCCCGAAGGTTACTGCCGGAACAGCAGCAGCCTTTGGCGGCGTCACGAAGTCGCTTCTTGCAAAGGGCATTCCGTGCGGCTGCTGCGATGACGGTCCGTCCGGCATGCGCCTGGACTGCGGAATGAAGGCGTTCAGCCTTCCGAACGGGACACTGCTCGCCTGCACCTTCAATACACAACTGAATGAAGAGCTGTACTCGTTTACAGCCATCGAGATGGTCAAGAACCGCGTGGATATTCTGTTGGGCCCCGGCATGAATATTCACAGACATCCGCTGAACGGCCGTAATTTCGAATACTTTTCAGAGGATCCGCTGCTCACCGGCAAAATGGCGGCCGCACAGATCCGGGGACTAAAGAGTGCAGGTGTGACCGGCTCATTAAAGCACTTCTGCGGAAATAATCAGGAAACAAAGCGTCATACCTCCAACAGCATCGTTTCGGAGCGTGCACTGCGCGAAATCTATCTGAAGGGATTTGAAATTGCAGTGAAGGAAGCCCATGCAGATGCTGTAATGACGACCTACGGACCGGTAAACGGCATCTGGACCTCCAGTAATTATGACCTGGTTACCGACATTCTCCGGAAGCAGTGGGGCTTTGAGGGCGTGGTAATGACGGACTGGTGGGCGTATGTCTGCCGGGAAGGCGCCCAGCCGGCGAGGACGGATTTTGCCGCGATGCTGCGTGCACAGAATGACCTTTACATGGTTTGCCCGGATTCGGAGCAAAACAAGCATGGCGACAACACCATGGAATCGCTGCGGAATGGCTCACTGACGGTGGGCGAGCTGCAGCGCAGCGCGAAGAACATCTGCCGCTTTATGATGCATACGCCTGCCTTTAAGAGGCTGCAGAACGAGGATGATACCATAGAGGTTCTCGGCGCCGAGGAAGGCTTTGAGGAGTGTGCGAAGGATCTGACCTATTACAAGGTCGGTGAGGAGATCGTGATCGATCTGTCCGGTTATACTGTCTCCAAAGGAACCAGCATTGATTTTGCGCTGGATCTGGAGCATCTGGGCTATTACAAAGCAGAGCTTATCGCAAAATCTGACCTGGGAGAGCTGGCTCAGATTCCGGTTACCCTGTCCTTTGCCGGTACGCCCCGCGGCGTATATACCTTCAACGGCACGAATGGTCAGTGGGTAACACAGACCCGGGAGGCCGACCTTGGCATGAAATATGCAGTTATTCGGCTGTACTTTCCGCAGAACGGCATTGAAGTCCGACAGATCCGGTTCGTCTATGACCGCCCGTTTGCGTGAGATGCGAGCGTGGCTTGGAAAAGCTGTTGGATGCATTATGCATTCCGGAATTCTGCAGCTTCATAGAATGTAATCCATCTTATGAGGAATGGGGAAGAGAGAGAAAGACGAACGATAGCAAATAAAGGGAGAGCAGCGCATAGCTGCTCTCCCTTTGTTTATATGGTTACACCAGGGTATGAATAACTAGCAGAGAAAGGAATCAGTACGTTTGTCCGTTTGGGTGCATCTGCAACCATTCCTGCAGTTGCACCTCGGTTAGTCCGGAGCGTTTCATTGCATCCGAAAGAGTGAGAATTCCGTCCCTGACCAGGGACCCGTAATTAGCCAGTCGCTCTTCCTTGTGTCCTCTTTCTATCCCTCTCTATGCCCTCCTTGAGCCCTGCCTCCCTGGCATCCTTTCTGGCCAGCATCTGCATATATTCGAATTCCATGAAGTCCCTCCTTGTCTCAGCATTCAGCTTGGCTTTCTGAACACGCTGTTCAACCTCCTCACAAAAAGCCCCCATAGGTTCCTTGCCGTTGATAAGATCGAGGAAGTTTTTGAGTTCCCACTCTTGCTGCCAAATGGGCCAGCAGATGTCATCTGCGGTGAATGATTTGACGTCTACGCTGAAACCACTGATCGCATGCGTTTAACAACTCAAGTTATCGGTTCATTTGTATTTGACATCTTAGGAAGATGGTGTGGCAATCCTTGAGTCGTGACGGTGAGAACAGCCTCCGTCAGAAGTCTTTTGGTGAAAGCTCCATCCAGAAGCAGTTCTCGGATTCGGAGTACATTGGTGCAGACGATATTCCATCTATCTTCTGAGACGGTGGAAAGAATGTTGGAGACGGTCGCAACAACATCTGTGTTTGCATTCGTGACTTGATATATCAGGCCAACATCATAGGTGTGGA
>CAVBQH010000131.1:0-6545 GCA_963597485.1 Acutalibacteraceae bacterium | reverse complement strand
ATATGTATCCAGAATCGGGTGCTCCGGAGCAGCTACCATGAAGGTTACACCGTAAAGGGTATCGCAGCGGGTTGTATAAATCTCCAGCTTCTCGCCGGGGATCGGCTCGCCCTTTCCGTTGGAAACCTGGAAATCCGCAAAGGTACCCTCTGAGCGTCCGATCCAGGCAACTTCCTGCTGCTTGACCGAATCCGGATAATCCACATCCTTAAGTCCGTCCAGAAGCTTGTCGGCATACTCTGTGATGCGAAGAAACCACACATCCTTGGCCAGCTGCACAACATCGCTGTGGCAGATATCGCACTTGCCGCCCTGCGAATCCTCGTTGGACAGAACAACCTTGCAGTGCGGGCAGTAATTGACCAGTGTCTTGGAGCGGAATACCAGGCCGTGCTCAAAGAGCTTCAAAAAGATCCACTGGGTCCACTTGTAATAATCGGAACGGGAGGTAGCAAACTCTCTGGACCAGTCAAAGGAAAAACCAACCTTCTGGAGCTGTTCCGAGAAATGCTCGATGTTCTTCTCTGTAATCACATGCGGGTGCGTATTGGTCTTGATGGCATAATTCTCTGCCGGAAGGCCGAAGGAATCAAAGCCGATCGGGAAGAGAACGTTATAGCCTTGCATGCGGCGCTTTCTTGCCAGCACCTCGATCGAAGAATACGCCTTGATGTGTCCGACGTGCATGCCGGCGCCGGAGGGATACGGGAATTCCACCAGCCCGTACCATTTCGGCTTTTTGTCAAAATCGATGGCCTTGAAGGCATCTGCCTCTTTCCAGGCAGCCTGCCACTTGGGCTCGATCTTCTTGAAATTGTATTTCATGCGGTTACCTCTTTCCTGTCTTGTGATTCCTGCATTGTACTGTCTGACATTGCAGTCGCGCGTTTGTATTCCAAGAACACATACGCCGTAAATTTTATGCCTGCCGTATGCGGGTGTCAACTGAGGACGCAGAAAGAACGTTGTTGTATGCCTGGCGCAGAGACTGCGTCAGACACGGAGTGTGCTCAAGTGTTCCTCGCAGGGATTCTCTATGAATGTCGCAGATTCGCCAAACGCCCGATCCGCGCAAGTGCAAGGAGAAATCCGCGTACGCGGATTTCTCCGAAGCAGGAGTGAAGCGCCTTTAGGCGCTCACTCCAAACAGGAGGAATTGCCATCGGGCAATTCCGAGTGTGCTCGTCCGTCCGCGGAACTTCCCTTGGAAGTCTCGCGTCTTGGACTCAAACAAGTTGCGCTCCCGTCGGGCAGGCGACTCTGCTTCATTCATGAGAATCCGGCTGCTTGTCACAAAATCGCACCACTCTATTGTCTGCCGACAGCCTCTGCTGCTTCCATCCATCTCACGAAAACATATTCATTCCCATGTGGATAAATTCTCTCTCCTGCGGTAAACTTTTGAAGTTGACTGTACTAAATGAAAACATCGGAGACAAAGATAATGACGGATTTTAATTCCATGCACTTTGGCTTTATCGGGCTCGGACTGATCGGCGGTTCTATTGCAAAGGCCATTCGTCAGTATTGGCCGGATGCGGATATTGTGGCATATAACCCTTCCCGCGACACGCTCATGGAGGCGATGAAGGACGGCGTTGTAAATTGCGGCGCTTGCAGTGATGACGGACCGCTTGATGGAGCACTGTTCGAGGCGTGTGATATTGTTTTCCTGTGTGCGCCTGTTCAGAAAAATGCCGAGAATCTTCATGCCCTTCAGGGACATCTCAAGGATTCTGCCATTCTAAGTGACATCGGATCCACCAAACGTGATATTCAGGAGCATGTAAAGGAGGCCGGACTATCGGCTCACTTTGTCGGCGGGCATCCTATGACGGGTTCTGAGCGGACCCGGTATCATAACTCCCGGGCAGGGCTTCTGGAAAACGCCTACTATATTGTGGCTCCTACCGATGAGACGCCCAGGGAGAAAACGCTCCTGATGCAGGAGTTTGTTCGGCAGATCAAGGCCATTCCGCTGGTGATCTCCTGTCCGTTCCACGACTACGCCGTGGCCGGCATCTCGCATCTGCCGCATGTTGTCTCTGCGGAGCTGGTCAATCTCGTCCAGGCATCTGATTCCGACGATGCGGTCATGCATGCCATCGCAGCCGGCGGCTTTAAGGACATCACCCGCATTTCATCCTCTTCGCCGGTCATGTGGCAGCAGATCTGCATGACAAACGCGGATAATATTACGAAGCTTTTGGATGACTACATTGCAGGGCTGCAGTCCATTCGTCAGAATATTGCAGAGCATAATCAGGCGGAAATCTATCAGTTCTTTGACAATGCCAAAAGCTATCGTGACAGTTTCGACGGTGTCTCTTCCGGTGCGCAGAACCTTCTCCATGTGCTGCACGTTGACATTGAGGATCACCCCGGCATGCTGGCAGAGGTGGTAACCCTCCTTGCGGTCAATGCCATCAATATCAAAAACATCGGCATCACTCACAACCGGGAATATCAGGAGGGTACGCTGCGCGTAGAGTTTTATTCAGAGGCAGATCTTGCCGAGGCGCGGGACATTCTGACAACGAGAAACTATACGCTGCACTGACGATTTCAGGATTAAGACTAAGGAGAATTAACCTTGCACAGACACATTCTGATCAAAGATACCGCCGCAGGCGCCAACGCCACAGACAATGCTGCCGCTGTCAGAGAGATCGCCCCGTCTCACATGACCTTATCACCCGCTTCATCTTTAAAAGGGGAGCTTACTATTCCGGGCGACAAGTCCATTTCCCACCGTGCCATCATGTTCAGCTCTCTTGCCAAGGGCGACACGCTCGTTACGCACTTTCTGGAAAGTGCGGACTGCCTGGCAACGATGGACTGCTTTTCCAGGCTGGGCATCTATATTGAACGGGATTTCTCGGAGCCCGGTCGTCTGATTGTGCACGGCACCGGCCTTCGCGGTCTATATCCGTCTCACTCTCCTATTGCACTGTATTCCCAGAACAGCGGTACGACGACGCGCATCATGAGCGGCATCCTCGCACCGCAGCATTTCACCAGCTATATCACCGGTGACGATTCCGTCAACCGCCGCCCTATGAAGCGAGTGATGGAGCCGCTTGCCCTGATGGGAGCCGATATTGTCAGCATGAATGATAACGGCTGCGCACCGCTGAAGATCACAGGAAAGCCTCTGCACGGCATTTCCTACCGGACAAAGGTCGCCTCCGCACAGGTAAAGTCAGCGATTTTATGTGCCGGCCTGTACGCAGAGGGAGATACCACAGTTACTGAGCCCGCTATTTCCCGTGATCATACCGAGAAAATGCTGGCAGCCTTTGGACATCCGGTGCAGACAAGCAAGGTCCCTGATACTGCAGATTCTGTCACAGGAGCACCCGTTCCCGGCGGCCATCAGGTCATGGTGACTCCCGCCGATGAGCTGGAATCACCCGGCTGCATCCGCGTTCCCGGCGATATCTCCTCTGCGGCCTACTTTATCGCGGCTGCCTGCCTGGTACCGAATTCGGAAGTTCTGATCCGGAATGTGGGAATGAACGAGACAAGAGACGGCATTCTTCGCGTAGCAAAGGCGATGGGTGCCGACATTACGATTCTGAATGAGGATCACGCTGCAGAACCTTCTGCTGATCTTCTGGTGCGTTCCAGTTCCCTCCATGCCACTGTCATTGAGAAAGATCTGATTCCGACACTCATTGACGAGCTGCCGGTCATCGCAGTGATGGCTGCCGCCGCCGATGGTACAACCATCATCCGCGATGCTGCCGAACTCAAGGTCAAAGAATCCGACCGCATTTCCGTGGTGACAGAGGGACTTTCTGCGATGGGCTGTGACATCACTCCCACGGAGGACGGCATGATCATTCATGGCGGAAAGCCACTCCATGGCGCGAATATCCGAACCTTTAAGGACCACCGTATTGCCATGTCCTTTGCCGTAGCCTCTCTCATCGCAGAGGGCGACACCACACTGAACGATGCGGCCTGCGTCGACATCAGCTATCCGGAATTCTTCCGCGACCTGGCAGGCCTTCGGCAGTAATACCATAAGTCCCCGGAACAAGTCCCACCAAGAGGAGAGTTCCGGGGATCTTCCTTTCTCTTTTTTGCGACATTATATCGAGCAGTTCTGTGACAAACAATGGGATTCAAGACAAGTCAGACTAAGCGGGCATCAGCAAAAATCACACCGAAAACCATAATGAGAAAATTATGCCATGCTTAGTGACTATATACATGGCAGTCAGCGAACAAATCCACATGCTTCATTTATGCATTTCTTTCACTCACACCCGGACGATATAGTTTTCTTTTCTCTTTGCTGTTTCCCCCGGTACTCCGGCAGGGTATCCCAGCGCAATACTTCCTACGCCGCGCAGTGTTTCCGGCAGTCCCCACTCACGCAGGAGAGCCTTCCCTCTTTCGCTGTCGAATATTTCTCGCTCTCTGTGCACCCACACAGAGCCCAGCTCCAGCGATGCAGCAGCAAGCATCATATTTTCAAGCACACAGCTACCATCTTCAACAAAGGTGCTTGCAGTTCCATCTGCCAGTACAAGAATGATAACCGGTGCACCGTAGTATGGATCTCCGGTACTGCCCATTACGTCTGCGTTCAGCTGTGCGATCTCCTTGCGGTACTTTTCCGATGTAACCGCAATAATCACTGGAGATTGATGTCCTCCACCGGTTGGTGCGTAAGTCCCCGCCTCAAGGACTGCATCAAGCAACTCTGCCGAAACAGTATCTGACTTGTAGGCGCGGATAGATCTGCGAGTTTTAATTGTTTTTAGTACTTCGTTCGACATAATAATCCTCCTTAAAGTAAAAAACGCCACACACTCGTAAAGAGTGCATGGCGAAAAATGAGCTTGGTCTCTCAGAAAAATCCATACAAATTTTGAAATTTGAATATATCACATACGATCGAAAAAAAAAACAAGAATGTTCTGTTTTCCTACATTTTCTATAAGAAAACTAAATTCCGTTGTACTTAAGCCTTTTATTTGTGATCAAGAACCCTATTCCAGATAGCAGAGCAGCAAGTGCACCTACCATGCATGCTATTCCGATATCTCCAAACATCATCATCCCCATGAGTATTCCTATAACTCCAACCACGATCAATAGTATTCCTATGACTTTCATACGATTACGCCTCCCGCTAAATAATGTTATCAGTACAAACACACAACGCTGTTTTAAGCTGTGAATTCATCCTGCTCCATCTTTCGACATTGTCAGCTCCATGTTCAACAGAGCTTCCGCGCACACCGCTGCACTCTTAACTGCTCTGTTTTACCCCTTCATACAGTTTTTTCCAATTGCCATATTCAGGATTTGACCAAGTCGTCCCGTCATATGCTTCATACGACACAACAATTGCCTTAAAATTTGAAATTCCATTATCTTCACTCAACGAAAATCCCTTATCCTGGCCAAAAGTCGCCCCTGGAACCATGTTGATACTGTCATAGGTTACTTCCTGAACGTAGGAGCCACCATCAAAATCATATTGTCCTTCTATTTTTACAGGCAGACTATTTTCATCCCACGCCACAAAAGCAACGACAGCATCCTTAATGTCAAGCTCTGTATTATTCTCTACAACAGCTTGCAACATATCCGGATAAACCGATTTATATGTATCGCTTTGAACAACATATTTTGTTGAAATGACCTTGAACGGTTGTTCTTCTATTGCCGCAAGAACAGTTTCTTCATTTACATCTTCCGTAACATTTGAGCTACTTCCATTCGATTCAAATGTCACTTTATCACTTGCCTTCACCTCCGTCGTTAAATCATCACTATACTTATTGCCTTCGTAGAGTTCACGCCAAGCATTATAATATGGATTCTCCCATGTATCTCCGTTAAACGTCTCAAAGCTCTCCACAACCGCCTTGCAGAAGCTTATTTTGCACGACTCTTCAATCGGATACCCTTTATCCTCTCCAAATGTATCATCCGGTACTAAGTTGATATCACCAAAAGATACCTTTTTAATATAAGAGCCACCATCAAAATCATATTGCCCTTCTATTTTTACAGGCAGATTATTTTCATCCCACGCCACAAAAGCAACAACTGCATTTTTAATATCCTCAGAAGTATGATTAGTAATTAGAGCTTGCAGCATATCCGGATATAACGATTTATACTCATTGCTTTGAACGACATACTCTGTAGAATCAACAGTGAGCGGAAGCTCTGACAGAAGATCTTCAAATTCAGATACTGCCATCGTCTGTTTTTTATTTTCTGGCGCTGTTTCTTCTTGGACTTCAACGCTTTCTATGGCAGATCCTTTAACTTCAGTTGTTGTTTCTGATTGCCTTGTCTCGGTTGTTGAACCGCTTCCGCAAGCAGTAAGCGTTGCTACAGTAGCACCTACTGCAACCGCTACAAATAACCTCTTCATAACTCCATCCCCACAAGCAAACATCAAATCTTACGTCTCCAGCAAACACTTTTGACGCCGCAAGTATCTTCATTCAAAAGCACGTTACTGTTTTGATTCTACCCCCTGTTTGCCCCCCCGATACCGTAATATTTAACAA
>CAVBQH010000130.1:0-6581 GCA_963597485.1 Acutalibacteraceae bacterium | reverse complement strand
CTGTAAAGCCCTTCCCACGCAGTGCTTCATTCACCTCGCACAAAATAATCTCGCAGAGCTCATATTTAATCCCGAATCCCGGAAATCCGGCCAGCTGTGCGATCTGGTTGGTGCCGGCATAGGACGCGTTCAGCACGTAAGGCGCCGACGCTAAAGCTCTGCCGCCACAGTAAACCGTGTAAACGTCACTCTCCCTCTCGATGCGGCCGATCCCCACGCCAAAAAGCATCTTACAGGCCGACGAATATTCCGCCAGCTTCTCCAGATAATAATCCCGCAGAATCCGTGCATCGTAGGTATACTCTCTCGTCCGAAAGGCACCGTCCACCATACCGGAGCGAAAATAATTCTCCGGCACCAGCTCCTCGCAGGGGATCCCCGCCGCCTTGCAGAAGCGCTTGAACTGCGTCCCATCTGACCACGAATACTGACTCGAGGTCGCATAAATCTGCTCGAACTCCCGGTTGATGCAAAACCCAAAATCCCGATTAAAGCGTTCAAAATATCCTGCGGACTTCATTGCTGTAGACAGGGATCTTGGATAATGATACCCCTGGTGCACCCGTGCCTGGTTGATGTAGGTAGCCCGCATGAACGGCTCGCTGTCGCACTCCAAAACCAGGACCCGTTCCCCCTTCCTGCAGCAAAACAAGGCTGCATACAATCCATACAGCCCTGCTCCGATTATAATCTTGTCATAGGTCATTCTCATATCCCGAATCACTTTGAATCGTTCCGAACGCACATACTTTTACAGTATACTCATATTTGCAGGCAAATTACAACGCGTGATACGGATACACTGCTCCAAGGGATGTTGACCGTTTTCTTCCCATGCACATCAAAATCGCCTCCACACTCTAAACAGGTGGAGGCGATTAACATCCGGATTCGTAACGATTCTTTACTTATCGTAATGCTTTACTTACTGCGATTCTTGAGGAATGCAAAAATGCTCTGCAGGATAATGAAGAAACACAAAAGAACCGCCGTCATGATGTTCGACCAGGAGCTAAGAAGCTTTCCGTTTGTCGTAACCAGTGTCGAAATGGTTCCATTGATCAGTACGCCGAACAAAGAGCCAATGACATTGCCAACACCGCCGGTCAAAAGCGTACCGCCGATGACTGAGGATGCGATGGCATCCATCTCAAAGCCAAGTGCCTGCTGCACGGACCCGGACATGGTGTTGAGGCAATAGCAGATACCACCGATGGAACACAGGAAGGAGGAAAGAATATAGGCTCTCATCTTCACCTTCCGAACATTCAGGCCCATCATTGTTGCAGAAATCTCGTTGCCGCCCACTGCATATAAGGATCGTCCGAATCTCGTATATTTCAGAACAATGAAGATCACAATCACCACAGCAAGCGCAATCACCACCGATGGACGAATGAACGGAACGATCAGCTTTCCCTTCTTATTCGCGTATCCCAGAAAAGCAGGAAGATTGATTTTAGCGTTAGCCCACCCATAGAACGTGCGGTTGGATGCCTCTGTAATCGAAATCTGATCCGTACAGATGACTGCAGTCATGCCTCTTGCAAAGAACATTCCTGCCATCGTAATGATGAACGGCTGAATGTTCAGATACCCGATCAAAAATCCCTGCACAGCGCCGAACACAATACCAATGACGAGGATCAGCAGAATCATCGGAAGAGCCGGATATCCCTTCACACCCATTCCATATGCCAGGAGCATACAATCCATGGCAATCAATGCACCAACCGAAATGTCAATTCCGCCAGTCAGCATGACACAGGTCATACCGCAGGCCACACAGATCAGACCGGCATTGGTGATCAGAATATTCAAAAAGGTCTGCAAATGTGTAAAGCCCTTTCCGGAATAAATACCGCAACCTATCAGATACATGATAACGAACAGAGCAATGGTAATGATCAGCAGCAAGGTATTGCCATTCATATTAATAAGCTTTTTCTTATTCATGACTGCCTCCCTTTGCCAGCGCTGCAGCTGCTCTCTTCGCCTCCCGTCCTGCCATGTACTTCTTAAAAACGGGGCACTGAACAACCACAATCAAAATAACAATAATCGCCTTTACAACCGGTGCCTGATCCGTGGAGACACCCATGGCAAGAAGCGTTGTCGTAATTGCCTGAATCGTATACGCACCGATGATGGAACCCGCCATATTAAACCGTCCGCCGCCAAGGGAGTTCCCGCCAAGGGCAACTGCTAGGATCGCATCCAGCTCATAGTTCAGACCGATGTTATTGGAATCCGCCGAATAAATACGAGAAGAAGCAACAATTCCGGCGATTCCTGCGCAAAGGCCGCAGATCACATAGCAGACAAAGCAGATCATCTCCGAGTTTATACCGGAAATCCTTGCCGCTCTTGCGTTGATGCCAACGGATTGAATATAGGTCCCAAGTGCTGTCAGTTTCAGGAACAGCAGTGCCACAACAACAACCGCAATCGTAACGAAAATCGGTGTCGGAAGCGGACAATGCGGCAGGAAATTTCCAAGATACTTATACGGCTCATACCGGATGTACGTAATCTGGTTGTTGCACAGCAGCAATCCGATTGCTCTGGCCGCCGTATATAGAATCAGCGTGGCAACCATTGGCTGAATCTTAAGCTTGGACACCAAAAAACCATTGAAGGCACCGCAGCCGGTTCCAAGAAGCAGTCCGAACAAAAGACCAAGTGCCATCGGAACCGCCAGCTCCGTTGTGGAATTGACGCCGTATCCTGCCAGCAGCATGCAGGTGCCGCAGGCAGAAAGGCTCATGACAGATCCAACAGAAATGTCTGTTCCGGCAGAAACCGCTACAACCAACGTCTGCCCCACTGCTAGGATTGCAATTTCGCTGCCTCGATTCAAAATGTCAATAATTCTTCCATAGAGCACGCCGTTTTGTATGCCGATTTTAAAGAAAGCCGGGCTTTTAATCAGATTAATCAAAAGTACCAGGATCAACATGAAAAACGGCAGAAACAGCTGCTGCTTGGTTAAATTCTTTAGTTTACTCATGATGCCTTCCCTCCCGCAGATGCTGTTTCCTTTGCCGTTTTTTCCTTGTTCTGATTCGATTCCCCGGCGCCTGCAATGGCACTCATCACCATTTCCTGTGTAATCTCGCCATTCTCCGAGACAATCTCACCCACCTTTTCACCATCGCGCATGACATAAAGTCTTGTACAGGTTCGCAGCATCTCTTCAATTTCTGAAGAAATAAATACCACGCTCATCCCATCGCCAGCTAGCTCAAGTACCTTTTTCTGGAACTGCGTCTTCGTCCCGATGTCGATGCCACGCGTCGGCTCATCCAGAATCAAAAACTTCGGATTCGTCGCCAGCCATCTTGCCAGAATCACCTTCTGCTGATTTCCTCCGGAGAGCTGTCCGATCGGCGTTTCCCTGGAGGCCGTTTTGATTTGCAGAAGCTGAATGTATTCATCCGCAATGCGATTTTGCTCTGCCTTTGGAATGGCGTGGAACATCCCCCGCCTTGCCTGGAGGGCCAGAATGATATTTTCCCTTACTGAAAGATCCAGAATGCAGCCATCCGCCTTCCGATCATCCGGAAGATAGGCCATACCGGCCTTAATGGAATCGATGGGGGCATTGATTTTAAGTGTCTGTCCGTTCATCTTCAGCGTACCAGTCTGCGCTTTATCTGCACCGTAGATGCAACGGACCAGCTCACTTCGCCCGCTTCCCAGAAGGCCAGTCAGTCCAACAACCTCCCCCTCGTGGATTTTGAAATCAAATGGCTTGATCGTCCCTTTGTGGGAAAGCCCTACAGCCTCTACCACAAGCTTATCGCTGACCTTACCGGCACCCTCTGCCTTGATAGATTTCAAATCATCGAAATCCTTGCCCAACATCGCCGCCACCAACTTGACTCTTGGAAGCTCTGCTACTGAATAATCACCGACAAACTGTCCGTTTCGCATAACGGTAATGCGGTCACAAACCGCATACACCTGCTCCAGGAAATGTGTAACGAACAGGATCCCAACCCCCTTATCTCTTAGCTGCCGCATCAGGCGGAACAGCTTCTCTACTTCGTTGTCATCCAGAGATGAGGTGGGCTCATCAAGAATCAGAACACGACATTCCATATCTACTGCACGTGCGATGGCAATCATCTGCTGAACAGCAATCGAATAATTCTCCAGCGCCCTGGTAACATCGATCTGGATATTCAGCTCATCCATGATCCTCCTGGCCTGTTTATTCATTGTTTTCCAGTCAATGACGCCCCTTTTCATCGGCTCTCTTCCAATAAAAAGATTCTCTGCCACCGACAGATTCGGGCACAGGTTAACCTCCTGATACACCGTAGCGATGCCAATATTCTGGGCATCCTGCGTGGAATGGTTGAAAATATTACCATCCACTCCATCCATATGGATCTCTCCGCCATCCCGCTCGTAGACGCCGGTAAGACACTTGATAATCGTAGATTTTCCGGCACCATTCTCACCCATCAGCGCATGGATCTCACCCTTTCGGATCGTTAACTGTGCGTTGTCGAGCGCCACCACTCCGGGGAATGTCTTGGTAATGTTCCGCATTGTAATCAGCACATTATCTTCCATAATTTCTTCCTTCTGTTGCTTTTAAATGAAGGGCGTCTCCCTTTTCGGGAGCCGCCCTTCCATGTGCCGGCACAATCCAATACAGATCGCCCGGCGGTCGTCATGGGAAATGATCAATATGCTCCGTCTACCACTGCCTGATCAACAACAATCAGATCCTCCGTAACGTCTTCGCCTGCATTGTTCGTGTAAGAAATACTGGTAAGAACATCCTCTGCAACATACCAAGGCTCAGCCATAAATGTCTGCTTAGCAACCTCTCCGCCGCTCTGCAGCGTCCGAATAATGTTCAGGCAATCCGGTCCCTGCAGAGGGTTGCACTGGAAATCTGCGTTGATCTGTCCGGCTAGAACGTCTGTCAGACCAGCCTTGCAGGCATCAAAGGAAATCAGAATAACATCACCGCCTACGCCATAGGATACGCCGGCTGCCTTCATTGCATCGATAGCCCCAAAGGCCTCGTTATCATTCTGGCAGATAACAACATTGAACTTGCCATCATACGACTTGCAGTAGGACTCCATAACGCTCTGGCCGCCCTCTTGTGTAAAATCGCCGGTCTGGGAATCAATCAGATTCCATCCATTGTCCTCCACATACTTGTGGAAGCCGGCGGTACGCCCGATCTCTGCAGAAGAGCCGGTTGTTCCGGTGATCTCCAGAATGTTCAGCTCATCAATTCCCTTTTCCTCTGCATACGCCTTCAGCCATGCACCTGCTGCAAGACCCTCATTCGTGAATTCTGATCCAACCCAGGAAACATACTTGTCTGAATCATCAATGGTACGATCGATTACAATAACCGGAATGCCGGCATCCTCTGCCTCAGTCAGTACAGTGTCCCATCCTGTAGAAACGATCGGATCAATGACAATGTAATCTACATCCTGAGAGATAAAGTTTCGAACCGCCTCAAGCTGCGCTGCCGAATCGTTATCACAATCCACGAACTGAAGATCAATACCATTCTCCTCCGAAAGAGCCGACTGGACAGAATTCGTAGAAGCGGTGCGCCAGTCGGACTCATGTCCTACCTGCGCGAAGCCCACGGTAATGAGTCCGCCATCCGAAGTCTCTGCTGTATCCGTCTCTGCTGCCGATGTATCTTCTGTTTCTGCGGCCGCTTCGCTAGACTCCGATGCTGCAGTGTCGGAATCCTGTGCGGATGAAGAAGACGATGAAGAGCCGCACCCTGCCAGCATAGAAACCGCCAATGCAGCAGCCATGATTGAAGCAAAAACTTTCCTTTTCATAAAACCCTCCTAACAATGTGTAATGAAAACTCATGAAACCCTTGCGGAGACTTTTTATCCCCTTGCAGGTATTATTTTGTCAAAAATACATTTCGCCATCCATCGTAAATCGTCTATTTGTACAGTTTTCATCATATTGACAATACAAATCAAGTGGCGCAAAATCTAGCAAAATACAAATTGGCTCTGCTGTTTTATTTTTGGAAGAATTTTTACGATGAGCATACGACTTTCGGTCAGTTTTTTATGATGCAGCATGCGCACAAAGCAACGCATTATTCTCGTGCATTTTGACAGGTGTACGCAGATTGCGGGTATTTTTTATCGGTGATGAAAGAAAAAACAGATTTCAGAGGAGAAAGATATGACGAAATATGAAGCATTGATTCCGGCCCTTCACAAGATCATCCGGGAGAGCCTGGCAAGACAGGAATATCATTTTCCGACAGAGGCTGCGCTTTGCCGGGAGTTTTCTCTTAGCCGCGTAACCGTTCGCAAGGCGCTTCAGACACTGGAGGACGAAGGGTTGATACGACGGCAGCAGGGGAGCGGAAGCTTCCTGACCGGTCTGTCACCGGATCCCGCAGACAATGTTGTTGCTCTTCTTCTGACAGCTCCTCTCTTGTACCGCTCACCTACCATTGTTGAACAAACGCGCCGTGTCATTCAGGAGGCAGGCTTTTTTCTTGCCGTCTACGACATGAAGGACAGCTTTCAGACCGAGCGCTGTATTCTGACTGAACT
>CAVBQH010000129.1:0-6609 GCA_963597485.1 Acutalibacteraceae bacterium | reverse complement strand
CCTGCGAAGCATACTTCAGCGACCGCTCCGACAGGAAAACATTGTTGTCCACCAGTGTAGGCCCATGCGAAACCTCTACGAAAAGGTCCTCTCCCAGTGCTCCCAGGAACTCCCCTGCGTTGTCTGCGTTCATCTTCGAACGGTCCAGGGCCAGGCTGTTGTCGTACATGAGATTCTGCGTAACTCTTGTGCCCTGTGCCTGCCAGTCAAGCCAGATGCCTCTTGTGCAATGATGAATCCGGTTTCTGCGGAAAATAACATCAATGGCAGCATGCATCTTGATGCCTCCGATTTCCGCACCGGCCAGATTTTGCTTGTTATTGATGTTGTAGATATGATTGTCCTCTATGATCGAAAACACACCGCCCAGATGTCCTACAATGCCGGTCTGACCGCAGTCATGGATCCGGCATCTTCGAATGATGTGGCTTCCCACATGCTCTTTATCCCAGTTCTCATAGCTGGCCTGCAGGATGCACTCACGTTCTGTCTGCGTTCCGTCCTTCAGCTTCCATTTCAGCCACCGGTTGTCGTTATTCGGCTGCAGATATTTGCCAAGGGAGATTCCGGAGCACTTGGACTCATACACCTCGCAGTCCTCAATGATCCATCCCTTCGACCAGTGCGGGCCGATCATTCCGTCCTGATAGGCCGTCGGAGGTGCCCACTGCGTTGCCGCCTCACGAACCGTGAATCCGGAAAGTGTAATGAATCCAATACCCTCCTCAGACGGCAGGAAGCAGTCCTTCCGAACTGAGAACTCCACGTCTTCCTGATTGGGATCCTTCCCCTGAAAGTTCGCATAGAATACGGTCTCGTTCGATGCTTCGTCCTGCTCCGCATACCAGACATACACCGAAAAGTCCGGATCCCATGAGGTCAGAGACGGCTTCGGATCCGTCACAGCACTTCTCTGTGTAACCTCATACATGGACTTGTGATTCAGGTATATATCACCGGTGTGTGCCGTAATCGTCGCGATAAACCAGTCGCCGGACACCTTGGTTGTATACGGGTTGTAATCTCCGAACATGGTATTGCAAACGCGCGTTGTCCAGACATCCCTCTCTCCGTCCACCGGCTTCCAGTCCGTCAAAGCTTCCGCACCGGTGATGATTGCCCGCAGAGGCTCCTGCGAACGATATACAATTCTGTCCCTTTCCGTTCCGGCGTGTTTCGGATTTACGTATTCGCGGTATATACCGGGAGCAACGATAACCTCGTCTCCCGGCATGGCCACATCAGCCGCTGCCTGAATGGTCTTAAACGGATACTCCCTGCTGCCGGCCCCCGGCTTTACAGCATTTATATCAACGTAGTATTGCATAGCCTTCCCCCTCTTCTTCTCTCTTTTCTATTTCCAGTTCCCATTAAATCTTCGCTGATGCTTATTAGCTTACAACATGTCCCCCTCATCCGCCACCAGTTACCGGAATGGGACTGTGAACGACACAATGGTTCCGATTCCCTCATAGGAGTCGATCTGCAGTCCGTTTTCCTCCGGGTATCGAAGGCGCAGTCTCCGATCCAGGCAACCAAAAAGCATCTGTCGTAGCGGCAGATGCTCTAATCTCTTTATTCTTTAACCGCCCCGGCAGTTAATCCTTCCACAATCTGTTTCTGTGCAGCCAGATAGAAAATCATGATCGGAACCATGCTGAGCAAAAATGCCGCAAACGCCTGGTTATAGGCGACCGTGTATTTGGACTGGAAGTTGTACTGGAACAGCGGCAGCGTCCACAGCTTTTGGCTGGCATTGAGCATCAGAAGCGGCAGTTGGAAATCGTTCCAGATCCACAACGTGTCCATAATTATGACCGAGACAATGATCGGCTTCATCATCGGATAGACAATCCTTACAAATGTATACAGGATTCCTGCACCATCGATATATGCAGCCTCCTCCATCTCATACGGAATACCGTTCTGGATAAAGCTGACGGTCAAAAGAAGTCCCTCTGACAAAGAGTATACCCAATACAGAAGAATTAAGCCGTTTGCATTCATCATATTGAGGGCACTCATCAGCTTGATCTGCGGAACCATCAGGATCGTGAACGGAACAAAGGCACCGGATACAAACAGAATGTAGATCGCCTTGTAGTAGGTTCTATCCATGTTTCGAGCCACGGAATAGGACACCAGCGGCACAATAAAGGCAATTCCCAGCAAAGAGAAAAACGTAATATACAGGGAATTCTTGATGAAGTAAAAGAAATTGGCTTTGTGAATTACCTGATTGAAATTATCAAGGTATAGGGACGTTGGCAGTGCAAAAAAGTTTTTGGCTGTCTCTGCCGGCGACTTCAATGCCGTCACGATGGTCAGATACATCGGAAGCAAGATCAGAAGAACACCGAATACAAGAATAATGTATGAAATCCCACTAAGAGCCTTTCGTTTCTGCCGTCCTTTTCTGCTCTGCTCTTGCGCATCGAAATTACGGCTCTTTGCCGCTGTCATCGTATTATTCGTCATGGTCATACCTCCTTTCTATCGATTTCTTTCTCTTGTAGCCCACAGCTGAATAATCGCGATCACCGTAATAACGAGGAAGGTTACTGTCGATTCAGCAGCAGAATACGAGAATTTCAGCTCTGTAAATGCATGCTTGTATATGAGCGTTGCAATGGACATCGTAGAGAACCCAGGTCCTCCGTCTGTTGTAGCCTTGATATAGTCGAACACCATTAAGCCGGAACGAACGTTCATGATAATGATAACGGAAATCGTCGGCATGAGCAGCGGAATGGTTACATTTTTAACCGTCTGCCACACTCCGGCACCATCTATCTTGGCTGATTCAAGAACATCGGTGGAAATGGACTGCAGGCCTGACATTGCAATCACAGTAGGCAGTGCCGTCCCCTGCCAGATATTAATAAACAGGATCGCCCACATCGCGGTGCTGCCGCTGGAAAGAAGCGACTTCGAAAGCAAATCAACGGACAAAAGCTTTCCCACCTCCGGCAAGAGGGTGTTGTAAATCTGGTTGAAAATAAGACCGATCGTGATGCTTGAAAGAACCGCCGGGAAGAAATAAACCGACCGGAAGAAGTCTCTGCCCTTGAGCTTTTGATTTAGGAGCAGTGCCAGAAACACAGAAAGAACAGTACAAATCACGGTAAGAAGTGCCGTATAGAGAAATGTTCTTTCCACAATGGCCACACTTGTCTTATTCGTAAAGATGTCAAAATAGTTCTGCAGACCAACGAAATTGTAAGATCTGGAGATTCCGTTCCAGTCCGTCAGACTGTAATAAATTCCATTTGCCAGTGGATAAATAATAAAATACAGATACAAGAGGACGGCAGGTGCAGTGAAAACGAAAAATACAGCTCTGCGATACAGTCTCTTATTTCCCATAGCCTTTTTCCTACTCATATAGATCTCCTACAACAAAAACCTGCAGAGCTCCGCGCCGCTGCAGGTTTTCTTGGATGACAAGCACTCTCCCGGATTGGTGGATCGCAAATTAAAGCAGCATCCCCTTAGTTTCCGCTCAATACAGACTGAATATTTTCGAGGTATGCATCCACATCCCCGCTTTGTACCAGTTCATCAGCATATTTATTCATGTTGTCATACATTCCCGGCTGCCACAGCTGATCGGGCCAGATTCCAATATCCAAGCCGCTGTCGAAATAAGCCAGGAGAGGCTTGCTCTCTTCCACCGTTGTCTCAACGCCGGTAATGTAGGACGGTGATCCATCCTTATCTGCATAATACTGGGCGTTCTCCGGATCTGCCATAAATGCAAGGAACTTCAGTGCTGCTTCCTTATTTTCGCAGGTTGAGCTGATTGCAAGGCAGTGATCGTTCTGGTAAGGAACCTTTGTTGTCATTCCCTCACTTGCAGGAAGCGCAAATGTGGAATAGTTCAGATCTGCATTATCCTCATTGATTGTCGGGATCATCCAGATGCCGCCAATGATCATAGCCGTTTCACCATTCGCAAAATCAGCGATGGCCTGCTCATAGGTGGTTCCGAACGGATCGTCCTGCGCATACTTGTTAAGCTCGAGAATTTTCTCTGCACTCTTGCGGAAGCCATCATAATCTTCTACCTTTGCGCTTCCATCCTGGATTGCAGCGAATGCATCTTCGAAATTCTCCACATCATCAACCTGCAGAATTTCGACCGCCTGCCCGGAATGGGAATCCTGATTGAAGAACGCAAAAGGCGTAATTCCTGCAGTCTGCAGCTTATCGCAGTCTGCAATCAGCTCTTCGTAAGTAGTCGGTACCTCGATTCCGTTCTCCTCGAATACATCTACGTTATAGAAGACCCCGGCAGCATTTGTGGAGATGGGAAGGCAATAGGCTTTGCCATCGTACTCTACCGCGCTTAACATATCCGGCTTAACATTGCCCATGAAATCCTGGTCCGTCAGATCCATCAGCATGTCATTGTCGACCATCTGAACGAAAACCGGATCCGTTGCCCAGTGGCTTAAGATATCAGGCATGTCATTTGTCGACATTCTTGTCTGAAGAACCGTTGTCGGATCCGGTACATTAACCTGCTCAATTTCGATGTCCGGATTTGCTTCTTCAAACTTAGCAATCAGTGTGTCATAAATATCGGTAACTTCCGACTTTACATTGAAGTATTCAAGATGAATCTTCCCGTCAGATGATGCAGAAGCCTCTGATGTCTCTTCGGATGATGTCTCATCTGCAGCGCCTGTACTTGCAAGGCCGCAGCCAACCATGGAAACGGCCATGGACGTGCACAGAACAGCTGTTAATACCTTCTTTTTCATGTGTCCTCCCTTTATTCTGATAAAGAACCGCTCAACCACTGAGCCGTCTTTTCAGCTACCATATCTGTTGCCTTTGAGCTCAAATAACAATGATCCGCGCCCTGGATCAGACATAACGATGCGTCCTCTCCCCAAAGCTTTTTCAGTTCCACAGAGTTAAACGCCGGCGTATCCAGATCCTCTTTTCCGTGAATCAGCAATGCTTTGGGATGAATCCTTCCTGCAATTTCAAATGCATTCATCATGCAGCATTCATCAATGATGGCACGGCCAAGTCTGAAACTGCCGAAATCGACAGGCTCACC
Organism: Acutalibacteraceae bacterium; assembly: GCA_963597485.1. Classification (GTDB taxonomy): domain Bacteria; phylum Bacillota; class Clostridia; order Lachnospirales; family Lachnospiraceae; genus CAG-791. The sequence continues at coordinate 1,538 of CAVBQH010000129.1, read as the reverse complement.
GCTTGCCATTGCAAGCAGCCGCTCCCCGGTCAATGCCATAACGAATTCGTGGTACAGCGACAATGCCGGGCTAATGAGCACCAGGCCAGCAATATCTTCTGCTCTTTTCTCATAGAGTAGCACCGGTGTCAGCCCTCCGACAGAATGCCCTCCGACATAGATTCTGTCGGTATCCACAAAGTCAAGAGCTTGCGCATAGTCAAGGACTGCAGACAGATCCTGCACCTCCTTTTCGACTGTAACATCCTCCGTAGCGCCATCGCTTTCACCATGCCCGTTATAATCAAAACGAATGCAGCAAATGTCGTGTTCCAGCAGCCTTTTCGAAATCGTGATCAGAAGCCGCTCGTTTCGGTTTCCGGTAAAACCATGTCCCAATATAAGACATGCATGTTTCCCGGCTGCACCCGGACAGGTGTACTCCCCACGAATCACATTGTTTCCACTGGTTACGCTAAAAGATGTATACATAATCGCCTCGCTTTATTTTGATAAAATATAAAAGTATACAATTGACTTTTCTATTACTTTTTTGTTCTGAATCACATGAATATTATGTCAAAATTTGACTTTTCATCATTTCATTGTTTTCCTACTATTTTTCTCTGAAATATTGCCCCGGTGTAGCCTTATAATACGTCTTGAATGTCTCAATAAATGACTTCAGATTCGGAAAACCACTTTCGTACGCTGCTGCAGTAACAGAGCAGTCTCCCTCCACCATGCGCTGATAGGCGTTATCCAATCGCCGGATCTGCACATAGTTATGAAACCGCTCACCTGTCAACGAGTGGAAAGTCCTTGATAAATATGCCGAATCTACGCCGCAATATGCGGCTGTCTCTGCAAGCGTAATCTCATTGCGAAAGTTTGAATTAACATACTCAATCGCTTTTGCAACATTTTGTAGTTTTCTTTGTCCCAATGACGGAGTCGCCGGAAATTCCTCAATACAGTTCTCCAGCAAATAGGTGATGATATGGATCGACAGTTCTGTCGTATGCAGTACTTTAGAAGAAAGCAGCGGTGAATTTCGCACGGCCTCCATTGATTCCAACTGGATAATCTGATCCAGAATGCCGGCCAAATAATCCTGCTGCCCTTTGCTGAAATGCTCACAAAACCTCACCCGCGAGATTCCCGGACAATATTTTTCCAACAGATCGATGTCAAACAGGAGTGACAAAGATTCCTTTTCATCATCCTCCGCTACGCGGTAGGAAGAATGCATATCTGTGCTGTTAATAAGAATCACTTCACCGGCTTTTACTATTTGCTCGGTCCCATGAACTTTCATGATCGTGTTCCCACGCACCATATAGTCGAGCTCAATATCCCTGTGCCAATGCGGCATCACAATTTCGGCCGGAATATTGCTCTTCTTGACGAAGTGTATGATCTTGATGGGAAGAATATCGTCATGCTCAACATTCTCCAAAATTCGATTTGCCATATCAGGATTACCTCAATGTCCTCTGAAACGAAAAGGGCATCTGCGTAGCGGCAGATGCCCTTTTCTTATCGTTATTCCTTTACCG
>CAVBQH010000128.1:0-6620 GCA_963597485.1 Acutalibacteraceae bacterium | reverse complement strand
AGCTTCAGCGCCTGATCCTTCGGATATCCGTAGATGCCGGAGGAAATCAAGGGAAATGCTATGGACTCACACTTGTATTCCTTCGCCAGCTCCAGGGAAGTCTGATAGCAGGATTGCAGCAGCTCCGGTTCCTGGTGCTTTCCATCCTGCCAGCGCGGGCCGACGGCATGGATCACATATTTGCTTGGAAGCCGGTAGCCCTTTGTGATTTTTGCGCTTCCGGTCACGCAGCCGTGCAGAGTCTCACACTCTGCCAGCAGCTCCGGCCCGGCAGCACGATGAATGCAGCCGTCCACACCGCCGCCTCCCAGAAGAGACGCGTTGGCGGCATTCACGATGGCATCCACCTTCATTTTCGTAATGTCATTTCTGACGATCTGTAAAGGCATTTTCAATTCGCCCCTTCCTTAAATCAATGCCGGTGTCTGCGCCAGAATGGAGATAATGGCAATCGCAGCCAGGACAACAATGGCTGCTGCAACGGCAATGATGATTTTCTTTTTCATTTCCATCACCTCATTTCACAGAATTGTCCGCTTCCAACACTCAGAACTTTACCGTCTCCGGTGCATGGGTAAAGGAGCTGAATGTTGCCGTAGCGTTCTTGAAATAGAACACCTCTGTGTTTCCGTCATCTGCCTTATACATTTTCTGAAGAGACGGATAGGCATCCAGCATGGGCTGTCTGGCTTCTACACGATCATCCTCAATCAGCTCACCCGCTACACGCAGCCATTCGCCGTCTTTGAAGGCGCAGATTTCTACCTTCGGATTGGCATGGAGTTGCTTCGATACATCCTTCACTTTGCCGGTCTGAATGTACAGCTTGCCCTCAAAAATATGTGCCGTGCCAAAGGGACGCACTCTCGGCTGATCACCCTCTACCGTTGCCAGATAATAGGTTCCTGCTTCCTTCAAAAACTGTTCTACTCGCTTCATGTTCATTTCCTCGCTTTCCTGTTTTCTATGTTAATGATGGTGGCCGCCGCAGTTGTGCGCAGCCTTGGAATACTAATTCCTGTAACCATCTTTTTCCCTCCCAGCACCGTCTGCACGATTTTCTGTGCCGTCAACCACTCCTGCATCTCTGCCTTGGACTTGACACAGCTTGGATTCATATGTATTTCTTCTGCAATTCCCGAATCAGAATCTCAACCTGTGTTCCTGTAAGGAAGGGAGTCTTTATCGTTGATGCCCAATAGAAATTTCTCTTCAAAATGTTTTTAATTTCATACGGTGAAAGTGCTGGCAATGCTTTTACATCTCCGTCAAATCTTTCCGGTACAATCATTTTGACGCTATGATTTTTTTCATCACCGATCTCTGACGGCGAATCTGTTATAATTTGCCCAACCGCGATAATTCCTCTGCCCTTTGAGTAGAAAAGAGCATAGTCGTTTTTACGGAAGCTATCGATATATCGCCTTGCGTCCCCGTATGCCGCAATTTTATTTCCGGAAAGCATTTCATATTCATTCTTGTCCGAGTAAGAGATATTTGTGTCAAACATGATTCCCTTACATGCAGAGAGCTTCAATCTGCTGTTTTCAATTTCTGTAAGGAATTTCACCCAATACAAAACATTTTCCGGAATGATATGAGATTTGTCCGGATTGATGGCAAAATCATAAATCACCATTGGCTCGACAACATTTATGTTTTCATACTTCTGCGGATCCTGAACCTTTCCTTCCGTAGTAAGCAGATAAACTTCTCCGTTCAGTTCAGCATACTCATTCGTATTAAGATCCACGTTTCCTTTTTTCACCTGAATGTAAATATGTTTTCTGTTCAGGTCATGAGGATCAATTAAAACGCACTCATACTTCGGTGTTGCAATCTTATTGGTCGATGGAATGCAGACATACCCCTTGGTGTCATACAGCCACAGAGCAAGAAGGTCTTCAACATCCTCCGGCTGCAGCAAGCTATAAAAATGCTTCTCGCACAGCGAAAGAGCCGGATCGGGATAGCTGAAATTATCCAGTGCAGAATCATGAACGCGGTTATAGAGCATCTGGCTATATTCTTCAACTCCGGGTTTCCGAATTCGCTGAATCGTTGATCCCATGATAAATGCTGTTGCCACCGCGCCGGGAACAGATTCTTCATCTGCTTTTTCTGTAGCAGGATACCAATCTATATTTGTCAGCTGGTTAGCCGCGTCAATTTGGACAGCATCTTCGTGAAATCGCCATGCACTGTTTGCTTTGACTCTTGCGATATAATATTTTCCTTCATTTCTCGAACGCATCCACAGGAGGTCACCTTCTTTCACGTCCTCCACCATACGACAAACGCTATCAAACGCTTTATACTGAGTCCTGGCCAGGTCGCAATAATCGGAAAATGTATGTATCGCAGTTCTTTCAGACTGAGATAATCTATCCAGACTCCATCCCATGGCTGCAACGTGATTTTTCAAGCAATATTCTGCAATATTAGTTTCTCCTGTGTTTACCTGCAATCTCCACACTGCCATCTTTTATCATCCTCTTCTTAAAGCCCTCTTTTCTTTATCGAGCTTCTACTTTCGCATCAAATAATTCTTCAAGCATCCGGGCAGGGATCAAACTCATGCCAGCACATAAGCCAATCCTGCATTTCTTCGTCCGACATTTCATCTGGGAATCCCTGCGGCAATGGCATATTCAATTCCCTGCAATACCACTTCACATCTTCCTCCATTTTTTCTCTGGAGGGCTTTTCTGCCATCTGTGCTTTGCTTCGCATAAGAATTTCCTCTACAAAGCGTGCCATATTTTTCCTGCCGTAAACCGTAAACGGATCATATCCGGAATTCTGATCGGCATGACAAGGAAATGGATCATCGCAGGTTAGAACTGATGAATCCTCTGGAACCCAAGGATCCACTGTCGTGATTTTTCCCTTTCTGATCACCACCATGTCCCTGTCCTTCAGTAAAGCATCATCTGACGGATAATCTGAAGCAAGATGGCTATAAACATCATACTGTCTCGCAGCAAACATCTCAGCAAGGCGAATATGCATCTGTACTTTTCCCGCAACCTTCTTCAAGTCGATTGGCGCAAACGAATTTATTTTCTTTCTGGTCATATAGGCATAGCAAATCTCCGACCATGTGCTGTCTCCGATATAGCCGCCTGGATTGACGACAAAGATTTCATCTGCCATATCGATCTTTGACTTGTGCATATCGTCAAGCATCATCTTTGTCGCCGTAAGACTGTTCTCATCCATGCCTTCCCAGACTTCCGCATCACCGCCATGGCCAAAGATTCCTACCGATATCACGATATGTCCCTTTAATGTCAGCTCCTTCTGAATTTGCATGAAGTCATCTTTGAACCGTGTGCTGCCGCACAATGTCACAACCGGATATTTCTTCATTGGTATCCGCCTCCCTTGTTTTCATTAAATTCAGAGACATTCCATTGTCTCTATCTTCATTGATATTTCTCATTCATTTTCCCGATTGCATTCTTGATCCGTTCTCTCAAGGTCGCCGGCTCCAGCACCTCCACATAAGGTCCGTACTGCAGTGCCCAGTAAAACATGGACTCCTCGTTACAATGAAAGCTGACCTCGATCTGTCCCGGTACATCCGTCCTTTTGATACGAAGATTCTTACCGAGCCAGTCCACCAGCTCGTTCATCATCTTTTCTTCCGTCAGCATTTTCACCGGAATACTCGGCCCGCTGAACATATAGATGTGTTCTGTCATGTGCTTCGGCAGATTAAAGCCGTTCTGAAAATCCTTGATTTCCTTCTGCGGCTTCGCCTTTTCCTCCAGCATCTGCACGCAGGTCATTCTGTCAAGGCGATAATGAGAGACGTCATCATACTTGTCATAGTTTCCGATCAGATAGAAATGCCCGTTATTGGCTACTATCTGATAAGGATTCACGACATAGGGTTCCTCTCGTCTTGGACGCAGCTGAAACTTAATGTCGTAATCGTTATACACGAAGCTGATTTTCTTCTTCTCCGATATTGCATCGTTCACCGTGTCGAGCGCATACATAAGCTGCTTATTATCCGCGTGCTGCAAATCCGGCAGGTTGCTGATATGCGAAACCTTTGCAGCAAAGTATCTGTTTCCCATGCCTTTTAGCTTTTCAATCAGCGTCTTTGCCTGCTTCTGGGTAAGGTTCTTTGAAAACAGTACGCTGTCAATCAGCATACGAAGCTCAGCATTTTCAAATTCCCGCTCAGCAAGATAATACCCATCATCCATGGAGATATCATAGCCAAGCTCCTTGAGATAAAGGACATTATTCTTAACGGAACGGCGATCACACTCCATATCATAATTCGACTTCAGAAGCCGGATGATTTCCTGTTGTGTAAGCTTGTGATTCTCATCCGAATATTCCTTCAGAATATCGAGAATCAGCATGTTCAGCATTTTTTTATTCGCCGTAGCATACATAGTCTTGCTTTCCTCTCCGTCTGTAAAATAGCTGTCAGAAATTTCTGTCTACTTGTTCATTATACGTCCTTCGATCGTATAGCGCCAGATATAATGTGCATTATTTTGTACATAAAAGTTCAATATGTGCTCTCTGGAACTCAAGCGGGAAGTAGAGCTTAAACCATGCAAGCCACCAGATATGAAGCGCATAGATATAGGCATGAGCACGCGGGAACATATACCAGATTTTCTCACAGGCGTTCACAAACCATTCCGGTGCATCGGCTTCCAGTAATCTCTTCTTGTATTGCAGCCATTTTTCGTTTCCGCTTCTTGCTTTTCCTTTCCTTACAAACTCTGTAATATGGAACGCATCCTCTCTGTTGAAGCCAAGTGCCAAAAAGCATTCAAAAATGTCTTCCCTAGAAGCGATCACGTTATCCTTGGTAAATCCTTCGCAACGGATCAGTTCCTCCATATTTCCTTCCCAGACACCGGTTCCATGCGCCAGGCAAAAAAGCTGAACCACATCTGTAAATTTTTCCACATGAATCTTTTCTGCAATTGCTCTGATAAATTCAGATTCCATTCCTGGTATGCCATTGACAGATACGTCTCCTCTGCCGCCAATAACAGCTCCTACATCCAGGTCATCAAGCGGTATTCTTTCTACGTTAATCCCGATTTCATTGGTCAACAGATGCAGCATATTAACCTGATCGTTTGTCAAAATGTAAAATATTGATCCGATACCCTCTAACGCGCCATAGGAATCCAGAAGTTTATTTTTTGCCTCCATCGGAAAATTCAGGCTGATTTCCGGATATTTATTTCCCTCTACTCCAATTGCAAATTCCGGATACAAAATCCACCTGCTTTCTATTGGATTTACGCAGGTGATTCCACAAAGATATGCTGTCAACAGACTGCCAAGGCAACCGCGATATCCAATTTCATACAGATTAAGTCCTGATTCCCTGACCAGTTTTCTTGCCAGAAGCAGCGTTGCATCTGCACCACTCTCAGCTAATGAGTGCAATTCCCAGTCAAGCTGATCCATGTATTCTTGCGGAACTTCATCCTGGAATATCTCATGAAGACGTCCATAACAGATATTTCTTAGTCTGATACCTGCATTGTCAAATGTCATTTTCCATGCCGCGCCCGATTGCTTACCCCACCCCTGAAGCTCTTCATCAGAAATATAAAAATACTGTCTGTTCTCATATTCCCTGGCATCCTGTTCATAATCCTTTATCGTTCGGAGCGTTTCAGCTGGTATATGGTCGATTGCTATAACCACCACATCTGCACATAATGCAATGATATCCTGGTATTGCTCAGTTACGTCAATATACTTTGCCTCTCCAAATTTCTTTCTGACACCTCCCATGCGACATTCTTCTATTCCGTATGTAAATATCCGCACTTTTGCAACCTCCTCCTGTTTTTTCTATGCAGAAGTATATCATCAAGCATGTACATTATTTTGTGCATACCTCATAAGCAAAGAAGACCGGTGCAGAAAGGATTTCTCCCTCCTGCACCGGTCTCCAGCTTATCTATCCTGCCTACCAGTCTCGTTCTCCTGTCTCTGTTCCTGCTCATGCTGTTGCTCTTCCTTTTCTTCTTCGCCCAGCACCGTCTGCACGATCTTCTGTGCTGTCAGCCACTCCTGCATTTCTACCTTGGACTTGGCATAGTCTGCATAATTTTTCTTTTTTCGTTCCAAAGTCACTGCATATTCTGCATTCAGCTCGCTGATGCGGGGCAGCTTGCTGTCCAGCCCGTGCTTCTGCTTATACTCGTCAAATGCCTTCTTCGCTGCACTGCGGAGTGTCAGCACATCCCGGTGCTCCTCATAGAATTTGCGACTGTAGCCGGAGGCCTTGTATGCCTGGAACACATCCTGTGACTTTCGATAATTAAGCAAATGCTTTTTCATGATCTGGATTTCCTGGAGTCTTGCTTCATCAGACTTGATGGAAGAAAGCAGCTGCTCTCGCTTTTCCAGAATTCCATTTGCCTTTTCCGCGAGTTCCTCATAGCTTTTGATGCCATGCTCTTCCATGAACATGAGAGCCTTCGCCATCTGCTTCAAGTTAAAAACCTTCGCCCAGCGCGCATATCCCGCGCCCTTGCCCGCCTGCATTTTCGCTCGGACATCGATCAGGAAGGACAGCTCCGGCTTATCGTGCAGCTGCTTTTTCCTTGCATTTGCAC
>CAVBQH010000127.1:0-6639 GCA_963597485.1 Acutalibacteraceae bacterium | reverse complement strand
GACAGGAGCCGCCCGGAGTACGCCAGATAGGCCGTTCCGACGCTTTTCCTTGGATTGGACATGGCCTGCATCGGTGAAATGCCGGGTTCGCACCATTCTCCGTAATCCATACCGGACAAAACCGTATAATCCACATATTCTCCGGTCTTATTCTCCGGATCCTTTTGCTGCGCACGACCAAGGAGAAAGGCATACCAGCGCTGCATCATGTCGTAGTTTTCTTCCAGAATCTGCCGGTCACCGGTCCTTTGATACATTGCATACGGCACCAGAATAGAGGCATCGCCCCAGCCGGCAGACATACACAGCATCGGCGTCATGAAGCCCGGCCGGCTGTTGGGCGGCGCAATGTTGGCCATACGTCCGTCCGGATACTGCCCTAGCCTGCACTGGGAAAGCCATTTGCAAGCGACCGGATAACAATCCATGAGTGTAAGTCCGGTATCAATGAATACGCCCATATCTCCCGTCCAGCCGGCCCGTTCTCTCGTCGGGCAGTCCGTCGGAATATCACAGAAATTCCCCTTCTGGCTCCAGATGCTGTTGTGCACCAGCTGATTAACATCGTCATTGCCGCAGGTGAACTGTCCTGTCAGCTGCATGTCCGAGTACACCGCATGCGCCGTGAACCTGGCACCGGACAAATCCATATCCGCCTCGACCTTCGCATACCGGAAGCCCATGATGGTAAAGTCCGGTTTGAAATGATTTTCCCCTTCCCGGCAGATCAGCTCCAGGAGCTGCGCGGTTCCGCCTTCCTTATGCCGCTTTCTGTCCTGGAAATTCTCCTGCGTCGCATTTCCGTACTCGTCCAGCGTTTCTGCGCAGGTAAGAAGAATTCGTTCTCCCTCGCCGGCCTGCACCCGAATCTCAATGTATCCCGCCAGATTCTGTCCGAAGTCCAGTGCCCATTCTCCGTTTGGCGTCCGGAACAGTCTTCCGGAGAAGGTCTCCTGCTCCCGAATAGGCACGGTGTTCATGCCGACAACCGGAATCTCCAGCGGCTTTGCCGTAACGCCATGCCAGCCTGCGTGCGATGGATCTGCCGGCTGCCCGCCTGCTGCTGCTTTACCATAGAGCTGCGGAAGGTTCTGCTCCTTGCGGGCGTCGTACACCTCTCCTTGCTGCAGATCGTTCTGGCGAATGGGGCCCTCCTGCATAGCCTCCATAGTCTCATCCGAGATGCAGACAATGGTTCCGTCCACCTCCAGCTGGAACAGGAGCCCTACGTGCTCTCCAAACAGGTTCCGATCACCGTCTACACCGCTGGTGCTGCGGTGCCACCCATCTCCCAGCGCGGCCACAAGCTCATTTTCACCTTCCCGCAAAAGCGACGTCACATCATAGGTCTGCGCCCCGATCTGCTGATCTCCCGCAAAGCTCCCCGGTGCCAGCACCATTTCTCCGGCGCGCTGCCCGTTGATCCAGGCTACATACAGCCCAAGCGCCGTGATATACAGCCTCGCATCCGCAAATCCTGCCGGAACCTGGAACCTTTTCCTCAGATAGCTGGCCGGGCGATGCGGCACATAGGGCTGTGCCGTTCCCTTCCCTTCGGCTTCCTTTGCAGCTTCCTTTTTTTCCCAGTTTCTCCGTGCAAAGGCATTGATCGCATCCTCTCTTACTTTCACATCGAGATCCTTGCCGCCGACCAAGGCCCGGCCTGCAGGAAAATCCTCTGTCTCCGGATTCACAACAAGCGCCTTCCAGTCCTCCTGCCGCAGCCCGGTTTCAAAAACCGCCGCCGACCAAGGCCCGGCCGCACCGTTTTCATCATAGAGGCGAACTCTCCATCTGCCTCGTACCCGGGATCTTGTAATCTGCGGCAGGGCCGGAACGTTTGTGTGCATTGTCCGTTCCTTTTTCACTCCGCTTTCCCAGACAATTTCGCCGTCCGCCTCCAGAACCAGCTCCCAGGCGCTCTGGCAGATTCCGCCCTCACACTGCCAGGACAAAAAAAGCGGACCGCCGTCCATTCCCATCGGATGGTTTATATGATTGGTTAATAAATGAACTGCTTTCATAACTCCCCCTGCCCCTTAGCAGCCTCCGGTGAATCGCATGGATTTGCTGCTGCGCAGCGCAAATCCAGCGCAGAAAACGCTTTACTCCACGTTTCCCCAAGGACCACTTCCGCTTTTAACAGCTGCATTCAAATACGCCGCACTTACCGTAAGACTTTTCACCGGGGACTTCTCAATCCAGTTCCTGTGGCTTTCCAGAATAACAGCATCAACGTCTGCCAACATCGCCTGCCGCCAAAGGCTATTCAGATCCATGTTTCCGTACCCCAGTTCCATGCTGTCGGTCTTCAGGATCGGCGTCACCGAACTCCCCTCGCACCGGCTCCCCCGGTCATTGATATGCCAGAGCTTCATCCTGGTGCCGAGCCGCTGCATCCAGGCCAGTGCATCGGCGCCGCCCTCTGCAAACCAGTAGCTGTCAAATTCAAAGTTGACATACTGCGGATCCGTTTCCTCGATTAAAAGCTCATAGGCCCTTTTGGTACGGTCTACATTGACAAACCGAAGCTCGCAGTTGTGGTTGTGATACAGAAGCGCAATTCCCTCCTCATGCAGTGTCCTTCCAGTCTTATTGAGCCGCGCAGCCAGTTCCCTTACTGCCTTGTCGCTTCCGTAATCAAATCGGTACATTCCGGTTAAGACGATGTACTTCGTTCCAAAGCTTTTCGCCTCCTGTGCCGCCGACTTCGGATCCCGTTCAAGACTTCCAAGATCCATGTGCAGACTTACGACCGACAAGCCTGCCTCTTGTACCAGCGCATGCCAGTCCAGCTTGCCGCACCTTCCGACCGGCATGCCGGCTGCCTTTGTCAGCATACGCACCACCAGCCCAGTCGGATGGATCATAAAACCGCACAGCTCGATCCCCTCATAGCCGGCCGATTTCATCGCCGCCAGCGTTTTCCGTGCCTGCTCTTCATTGTTCATGACCGTCCCCAGCATAAACTGCTGCACGGCCTTTACCGGTCCTCCTGCTTTTTGTTCTTCCGACACGGCGCTTATACCTCCAGCTTTATAACATCACCCTCTGTAATGCCGTTTTCATTAAAGGCATCCACGCGGACATAGTAGGCTTTCCCCGCCATCAGCGTAGACAGAACCACCTCATTTTCCCCATAGACAAGCCAGCTCTGGTACAGCTTATCCGGAGATACTCCGTAGCGGACATTGACACCCTGCTGCGTTCCATCCCCTTTCCAGGAAACCCGGCCGTCCAGCGGATCAAGGCGCAGTGCAGAGGCGATCACCTTCTCCGGCTTTTCCTCTTCTGCATTTCCGAAAATACGAAGACCGCTGATGCGAAGCGCCTGTCCATATGGAAGCTCACCTCCTGTTACGCGGACATATCGCATCTGCAGGCCTTCCGGATATTCATAATATCCGTTGGAGCATTCCCTGGCGGTGTCCTCCAGCAGCGTCCAATGCTCTGCATCAAGGCTCCCTTCCACCGTATATTGCGAGATCTGCTTCTGTGTTTCGATGTGACGCGTCTTTCGATCATCCATGTAGGCATCATCCGGGAATGCCACGGCAATATCCTCATCAGCAAGGTTCACCTGAATGGCCCGCACGTCGCAGGGCTTTTCCAGATCCACCATCAGCCACTCGCCGGCTTCAGCGCTCCCTGCGCTCCACCAGCTGCGGCAGTCCTCGTTCACTGCCAGCTCCGGCGCATGTCCCTGCGCACTGCCCGATGCCGTAACCGGCTTTTGGTAGCTAAGGAGCATCCATTCCAGCTCAAGCGCTCCTGCATCCACCGGTCCCTTTGGCATGCGGTGGGGGTAATCTGCAAAATTCTGATTGCAATAGAGCGTCCCGTCCGCATCAAAGCCTGCCGGAAACAGACCGACCCTTCGCTCAAACATGTGATTGACAGAGATCCGCATCGTAGCTGCATGCCACCAGTTCCCATAGACATCCTGAATCGTGCTGCCATGGCCGGCACCGGTCATAAATCCGCCCGGATTGGAGGAAAACGGATTCGACTCCTGCAAAGCAAACGGTCCCAGCGGCCGGTCCGATACGTAAACGCCGTCCGAATAGGTGTTGTACTGGGTTCCGGGGCAGGCATACTGCAGGTAGTATCTGCCGTCGTGCTTGGTCATAAATGCGCCCTCAATATACGGCTTATCGATGGCAAGGAGCATCGCCTTAAGCGCCTCCGCCGAAACGCCGCCTGCCTGTTCCACTTCCTTCGGAATGTTCCACTCCCCGGTCTTTTCATCATAGAAGTGCTTCAGCGAGCGATAGACAACACTGGCCTCTCTATCCACAATTCCGTTGTCGCCCGGCCGTTCGAAGCCATTTTCTTTTTCCTTTGCAGTAATAAGCTCTGTGGCTTCTCCGATGGGGAGCATTGTTTCCGGATCTATCTCAACGCCCCAGATGGGTGTCATATTCGAACAGCCCCAGTAAAAATACACTCTCCCATCCTCATCACAGAACAGATCCGGATCCCAGAAGGCAAACGGCGCGCTCACCTTCTCAAAGGGCTCCTGCAGCGGATCCTTTGTGCGCAGAATCGGGCAGGCCCGTCCATGCGCGCTGGCGCTGAAATACAGGTAGTCCCCCACCTGGCGCACATCCGGCGCGTAGTCATAAATCTGGAGCTTTGTATCCTCGTGAAATTCCCAGCTTAGCAGGTCATCGGAATACCAGAAACCTGCTGACATGGAGACGAACAGGTAATAGGTTCCCTTAAACAAAACCAGCGTGGGATCTGCTCCCTCGCGGCATGCGTAGCGCTTCTCTCCCTCCTTCATGTGCTGGTATCGATATCCCAGGTCCAGCGGATTGCACCAGGTGGCCGGTTTCGTTTTCTGCGTATGCTTATACTCCGATAGTTCCATTCTCATTTCCTCCTTGCTTTTTCCGAACTAATGTCCGCTCCATCGTTTAAAATAACCCTTTTCCAGGCTTTTTCCACCACTTCTGCGCATGCCGCGCTCCTGCCGTCATCCTCCTGCCTCAGGAATAGGCAAGAACTCTCACTCGCAGAAGTGTAGGACGATTGTACAGCATTTTCGCCGCTTCATCGCCGTTTAAACGACAGGTCGTATGCCACTTTCCATTTGTAAAATACCCCTCCTCCAACGAGAGAAAATCCACGTGGGGCTTTGCCGGATCCGTCGATACGATCACAGGCGCGCAGGCATTGAGAAGCAGGTAAAACTCGTTTTCTGCGGTCTGCAGGGCAAGACACACGCCGTCCTTTCTCTGAATAAACGGATGCTCCATAACAACCTGAATGCCAAAGTCTCCAAAGGAAAGAAAGCTCTCCTTCGGCCGTTCGCTGATGCAGGCCTGCAGCCGCCCGGTTCCATAGGCATCCAGAAGGAGCGGCATCATTTCCCGAATGGTCCCGGCATAAAAGGCATACTCCGGCACGCTCTGCTGCGTCATCAGCAGAGGATCGCTGGTATCAATGCCGAACATGGCCTGCATGGCAGCATCTGCTCCCTTTGCTTCCTCTCCCATATCCTCAAAGCCAAAGGGCGAAAAGCAGCGCGCGTGATAATGGCCCACCGCATATACAAGGCGCGGGCCCGTGTGGCCGTGCGTAGCGGTTTCCGGAATAAAGAGCGGATTCCCGCGCTTTACATATTCATCGCAGATGCTGCAGAAATCCTTCTGATAGATGTCCGGCGAATAGACATCGATGTGCGGCGCACAGAACTGCCACACCTCCATCATCCTTGCCACCGGACCGCCGCTGGGATACTGTCCGGGAACCTGTCCCCGGTCCAACCAGCAGTTCACGCTCATCGGAAGCGCGTATTGCTCATAGCCGGCCCTGGCCACCTTTTCCACGTACGATGCAATGCAATACGCGCTGAACATTTCATCGGCCACCGGGCCGAACACGCTCTCCCAGCTCCCGCCTGCGGGTGCCGCCAGAACGGCCTCCTTTACGTCCGGTGTCATCTCCTGCGTGTTGTCCTTCAGGTATGAAATGAGCTCTGCCGGCACATCTTTAGCAAACGCCTTTTCGGCTTGTTCGGAATGCTCCCTGGCCGCCCCTTGAAGGCCGGTTTCGTTCTCCACCTGTACCATGAGGACCGTGTGCTCTGTCTCATCCGTCTCCTTGATATGCTGCATCAGTGCTGCAAAGGCTTTCGCATCCGCCCTGCAGGTTTCCTCACACAGATATGAAAGCGAGGTGTAGCCCATCCCATGGTATTGCTGCAGGCAGATCTTACTCTGCCCGGGCTCTGCCTCGGCGCGCGCGAACCGCTCCCGATCGGACTTGACCCATTCCGGTGCGTAATAGCACTGGGCGTTCTTCCAGGCACCAAACCACAGGATAACGAGCTTTAATCCGTGCTCTCTTGCCCCCTCCAGGAGCATGTCCACGGCTGTAAAGTCAAACGTGCCTTCCACGGGTTCTAGCATTTCCCAGGTCACCGGCACCAGCACCGTATTGAGTCCCAGCTCCACTGCCTTTTGCCAGGGCTTCTCCATTGCTTCCTTCGTGGAGGAATTGGAGTTGTGAACTTCTCCCGCTACCATGATATAGGGAATTTCTGACTGCATCATTGTATGCCTCCTGTCTTCACAGAATTCTTATTCAATCCACGGGCTCTGCGACCTGGAGATGGGTGGTGCTCATGTCTTC
>CAVBQH010000126.1:0-6813 GCA_963597485.1 Acutalibacteraceae bacterium | reverse complement strand
ATGGTGCACAGGGAGCTATCAGATTCTGCGTTTGTATGGGCTGCCGCTATTGCAAAAGAGACCGGAGGCCAAACCCATGACCGGGCGAAACGTTCTGCAGCGAATGGATGCCCTGATGCTCCTTCTCATGGGACCGGTTTCCTGGATGAGCTTTGTATTGATGCTGATCAACGGCTTTTTCATGTGGAGATACTGGCAGCTGATCTTCTGGCTGTCAATTGATATATCGCTTTTGGGGATGATCGCAGCCTGCGTGCCGATTGCCGGTGCAGCCAGGTTCAACCACATTTCCCTGCGGGATATGCTGCCGGCTATCATCACATCGCCGGTGTTCATGCTGGTCTATATTTTCTGTTCTGTACGGGCATGCTTTTTCCCGGAGAGGAAGTGGAAACGGGTGGAGCACCGGTCGCTGGATATGTAGAAAAAACCTCCTGCAGGCAATGTCTGCAGGAGGTTTGCTATGATATCAAGATGAGTGCTGAATACTTATGAAATCCGTACCGTGCGTCACTTTGCGCGGAAATAAAACCGGTGCCGCTTGATGTATCCGGCAATGACGATCACCAGGCTGATGAATACGCACAGGTAAAAGGAGCAGCTGCGGGAGAGGAGCTCGAGCTGGAGCGCAGCCTCCTTTTCAAGAAAGGCATTCAGACCGGTATAGAGCAGATAGTCTGCAATGCCCATACCGCCGGGAACCGGCATGCACATGGAGCCGATCGCGGAATAGATCTGGGACGCAAAGACCTGTCCGGTATAGGAAAAGGAACCGCCCTGCGCCAGATAAACCAGAACAGGAACGATGGTCTGTGACAGACGCTGCAGCAGGGTCAGGATGAAGAGAACAATGAGAATGCGTTCCTTCCCCTTTATGACGGTCAGACAGCTGCTGTAGTCCTCCAGAACGCCGGCTAAGCGGTTTTTCCAGTAGACGGTCTGCTTCACCCAGCCCTTACGGGTAAGCCAGTCAATGATGCGGTTGCCGGCCCTTTGAATCATGGCAGCCTTTTTTAACAGGCAGACGAATAAGACAGCAAGGCCGGTTACCGTCAGATATCCGAGAATGACGAGGAGCTTGGCCAGCAGAGTCAGCTCGCCGAACGAGGACGGATTCAAAAGCACGGTAAGAAATCCAATGGTTAGCGTTGCAAAGGTGTGGGCAATCAGGTAGAGTGCCAGTATGGCTGTGATGAAGCCCATCGGGATGCCATCCCGCAGCATGAACCAGGCACATACCGGCTGGCCGCCGGTCGCAGAAGGCGTGATGGCGGCGCAGTAAATGTCGGAGGACGCATAGAGAATACCCTGTCCCACACGGCGGTTATAGCCGCAGTGACGCAGGAGGTACCAGATGGCGATTCCCTCAAAGGCAATGTAGCCGAACATGCAGATCACAGCCAGAATCAGCCATCCGGGGTGGCAGGCGAACAGTGCTGCGATCAGATCGGACATGCTCATTTCCTTGCTCTGGCCCATGACGGCCCAGACGGACATGACCGCTAGGAGAAGGGAAATCAGTGCCCACAATAGTTGCTTGTTGTTTTTCTTCTTATTCATGAGCGTAAGTGTAGCAGGTTACAGAAAAAGTGGCAACCAAGGCCCCACCGATGTGGCTGGTGATGAGCGGATATAAAAGTGGAAGGAGTATATCGAGACAGAATGGATCGTAAGGAAATTCAGGAAATCAGAAAGACCATGACGAAGAGTAAATGCGTCATCGACCGGATGACCGGGTGCTTTGCCGGAGAAGACGGCGGTATTATTACCCAGCTTAGGGAAACGTTTCACGCGCTGCCGGAGGAGGAGCTGGAGAAGTACTGCGAGCTGTTCCGCAAGACTCTGACCGGCAAGATCGGCAAAAACCTGTTCACCATGGAGTTCCCGCTGAGCGAAGAGGCTGTGGGCGGCAAGCAGGCGATGATGTTTCGGATGCTGCAGTCGGATTTTAAGGATGAGGAGCTGAACCGGGAATTCTTTACGCATATTCTGGAAAATCTGGATCTTGCCGGCCGCCATCTGATCGTGCTGGCGCACGGCGTGTACGACGTACCGGGCAGAACCTCCGACGGAATCGATATGGACGACGCCAGTGAAAACATCTATTCCTTTATGCTCTGCTGCATCTGCCCTGTCGTGGAAGTGAAGGAGGGCCTTTGCTATGATGAGAACACACTTACCTTTGTGAACAAAAAAAGCGATCTGGGCGTTCAGATGCCGGAGCTGGGGTTCCTGTATCCTGCCTTCCATGACCGGGGAGCGGATATTCATTCCATTCTCTACTATGCCAAAAAGGAGGACGAACGCCATCCGGAGCTGATGGACGGTCTCATCGGCGGCGATATGCCCTTTACCGAATCGGTACAGAAGGATCTGTTCATTGGCATGGTGGAGCAGACACTGGGGCGCGACTGCGACTTCGAAAATGTAAAGAACCTGACGGATTCGCTGAACGAAATGGTTCGTCAGAGTCAGGAACGGGATGAATCGCTGGAGCTGGGCAAGACAGAGGTTCGCCGCATGCTCAGTGATTCCGGCGTGGAGCCCAAGACGCTGGAGCGCTTTGATGAGATCTACGATCAGGAAATGGGCGAGGGGAAAACCTTCCATGCAGAGAACCTGGCCGGCAAAACGGTTATGGAGCTTAAATCGCCCAGTGTTAAAATCACCGTCAAGGAAGAGATGTCTGCTATGATTACAACGAAGGTCATAGACGGAAGAGAGTACATTCTGATTCCGGTGCAGGACGATATCGAACTGAACGGAATTCGCCTGCTAACGTCGCGGCAACCGGCAGAGGAAGAGTAAGGAATTGAAGATGGCAAAGGTCAGCATCATTGTACCGGCTTACAATGCACAGAATACCATAGGCCGGTGTCTGGATAGCATATTGAAGCAGACATATTCCGATTTCGAGCTGCTGGTCATGGATGACGGCAGCAGGGATGATACGCCGCGCATTCTGGACGAATACGCAGCATCCGATGCCAGGATACGCGTAATGCATAAGGCAAACAGCGGCGTCTCCGACACACGCAACCAGGCCCTGGACCTCGCATCGGGCGAGTATATCCAGTTTCTGGATGCGGACGACTGGATCACGCCGGATGCAACCAGGCTGTTCGTGCGGGCGATGGAGGACAACCCGACCTGTGATATGGTCATCGCCGATTTCTACCGCGTGGTGGGCAAGAATATGTCCCAGAAGGGTGATATCGAAGAGGAGCATCTCCTCACACGCGAAGAGTATGCGGACGAAATGATGAAGAGCCCGGCGGATTTCTACTACGGTGTACTATGGAATAAATTCTTCCGGCGCAGCATCATCGAGGAGTAT
This sequence comes from Acutalibacteraceae bacterium, assembly GCA_963597485.1. Classification (GTDB taxonomy): domain Bacteria; phylum Bacillota; class Clostridia; order Lachnospirales; family Lachnospiraceae; genus CAG-791. Next base: position 3,476 of record CAVBQH010000126.1, on the reverse strand, counting down.
CAGCTGCGCATGGATGCCCGGCTGGACTGGGCGGAGGATTTTATTTTCAACATGGAGTATGTGCTCCATACGGACCACATCTATGCGCTGAAGGCACCGGTATATTATTACGTCAAGACGGAAGGCTCTCTGGTTTCCCAGGGCGGAGCGAGCATCAGCCGCACGGTTCGGATGAAGCTGAACGTCATCGAGTATTACAGCAGCTTCTACAAGGACATCTATAAAGAAGGCGGGTACCTGCGCCGCAGTCCGGTGATCTATTCATTCCTGCTGAATTTCGCCAGAGACGGCGGCGTCAATCCCGTGGCACCCGAAAAGCGACTGGGTCAGGAGCGGGTGGATGTTCACATAGACGCTTCGATGCAGGGGAATCCGTTTGCACTGAATTTCTATGAGGACCGGATGCTGGAGCGCTCTTTGGAGCGTGTCATGAAGGGGTATGATCTTGAGGAACAGGAGGTCCAGATCCTCCTGTATCTGAAGCTTGCCGGCGGCGAGGCAGCAACGACCGAGGTGCGCAGCTACACCGGCCTCTCGGCAAGGGCTTTAAGCCTTAGCCTGCAGAAGCTGATCCGCAGAAAGCTGGTAGAGAAAATAAAAAGAAAGCCGGCCGGGAGTGACGGGCAGACAGTTGTATCCGTGCGCTACGGAGAAGAGGCAGAGCCTCTTGAGGAGGCCTTGGAACGTGCCTTCCGTGATATCGAAGAGCTGCGGTTTCGGGATTTTACCGAGGATGAGGTTGAAGAGTACCGGAGACTCAGCAAGCATGCCGCAGCAAACGTGCGCCGCGCGCTGGGGGAAGGTTCTGTATAATATGAGCACACCCATCCCATGTCTGCAGAGACCGCGGGTAGAAAAAGAAGGTCAGGCCCCATTTACAGAGGCTCTGACCTTCTTTTACATAGTATGACGTTCTTACGCCCGGATCTCCTTCCGCATAAAGGCGATGTATCCGGCGGCAAAGGCCGCTACCGTCAGCGCGATCATAGCCACGATGTGCGGCCAGATCTGCAGGAGACTCTGCCCCAGTGTCAGGTAGCTTGCGATGGCACCCTCCTGGCTCTGCATGATCGATACCAGGTTCGTGGAATGCACGTTCGGGTTCATCACGATCGACGTGATCTCACTGAACAGATAGTAGGGCGAAATCCGGCAAAGTGATGTCTGCAGCTGATAGTTCTTCAGCACGTTCATCTGTGCGCCCATGCCGGAGGTCGGGTAGATCATGCCGGCAATTCCGGATGCTACAAGGCTCTGGAACATCGTGAGGAACAGCCAGATCGCGATGCAGGCCAGTGCAGCCGTTGCTGCATGGCGGCAGACCACAGAGAAGAACTCCGCAACCGCCATCCACATGCAGATGTAGACAACACCCAGCGCCAGGAAGATGATGAGCCGTGCTGTCTGCTCCGCTGTCGGAACCAGTCCCGTGGAAATCAAACCAACCGCACTCATCAGCCCGCCGATGGAGAATACCGTAATGCAGACCGCGGCGGCACCGGCCAGGAACTTGGCATTGATGATGGTGTCGCGGTAAATAGGCTGTGCGGCCAGGCGGTTCAGGGTTCCCTGCGCCTGCTCCTCGTTGATGGCATCAAATCCCAGCATAATACCGATGATCGGCCCAAGGAATCCAAGAAACGTGGAAAAGGAATAAATGCTCGAGCCGCTGGTCGTAAAGAGCAGCAGGAACAGGTACTCCGAGAGTGCCGTCTGTCCGTCTGATGTCTGCTGCGCAGCCTCTCCAATGGTCTGGATAGCGCCGTAGAGGCTCAGAAAGCTGACGACGGCCAGGAGCAGGAACAGGATCTCGAACCGCACGGAGTGCAGGTGATCCGAAAGCTCCTTGCGGAAGAGAATGTACATGCCGTGGCGGTTTCGCCGGGCGGCATCACTGTTCTCCTTCTCTAAAAACTGATGTAAGGCGTTTGGCTGCTTTCCGGAAACCGGTGCTGCCGTCGCTGCTGCTTGCTGCATCTGCAGATCCGCCATGTTTACTTCCTCCTTCCTGTGCTGTAGCGGCTTCAAAATACTTGCGGTAGATTTCCGTCAGATCGCCGCCCTCCTGGTGCATCTCCCGGACGGTATAGTCGGCATCGACCAGCGCCCGCAAGAGGTCCTTCTGGATATCCCGGGTGGCTTCGATGTGCACCGTGCCGTCAATCCTGCGTCCGATGATGGTCACGCCGTCGATGCTGCGGAGCATCTTCTGAAACTCGTCGTTCCAGACCTTCTCGCCGTTCTTCTCTGCACTGATATCGAACATGAACAAACCCTTGCTCATCAGTTGCTGGCCCAGCTCATCGATGCGTCCGCAGGCAATGAGCTTACCCTTTACAAAGATACCGACGCGGTCGGAAATCCGCTGAATCTGATACAGATCGTGTGAGGAGATCAGTATGGTGATCCCGTCCTCCTCGGAAAGGCCGCGGATCAGCGTTGTAATCTCGCGGACACCGGAAGGGTCGATGCCGGCGGTCGGCTCATCCATAATGATGATGCCGGGATCCTTCATTAGGACATCGGCGATGCCGAGGCGTTGACGCATGCCGCGGGAGTAGGTTCCTGCCTTGCGGTCGGCTGCGTACGTCATTCCGACGCGCTCGAGCATGGCCTTGGCCCGCTCACCGGCGGCTTCCTCATCCAATCCATTCATCATACCGGAGAAAATAAGATTCTCCCGGCCGGTCATGGTGGGATAGAAGCCGACATTGTCCGGTAGGTAGCCTACCTTATTTTTCACGGCCAGAGAGTCTCTGGTGCAGTCCATTCCGTCAATGCTGGCATGGCCGGCCGTCGGATCCGTGAGCCCCAGGAGCATCAGCGTGGTCGTTGTTTTGCCCGCGCCGTTGGGACCTAGAAGGCCGAAGACCTCGCCCTTACGAATGGTCAGATTCAGATGATCCACGGCCTTTACATCCCCATAGTACTTGCTGAGGTTTGTGATGGTAATGATGGAATCATTCTGTGCTGCGCTTGTCATAAATCAGTGCCTCCCGAATTTCTTGAAGACCTCGTACAGGCAGGCGAAGATGGCGGCGATGATGATGACACCGACAATTCCCCAGACGGTCTGCGTTTCTACCGTAACACGGAAGCTGGAGCTGACCGAGGATTCCTTGGCCTTGGCGGTCATGCTGACCACATAGTCTCCGCTGATGGCAGACTGTGCGGGCGTTACGTAAGCGGTAACCTCCTTGGAGGCACCGGCATCGAGGGAATCGATGGTGCTCTCAGAGAACTCCACGGTCCAGTCGGTCGGGGCAGAAGCGGAGAGGTTGATATCCGTCAGTGCAATGTTGCCGTCGTTTTTAAGCGTCAGGACAACGGAGGTCTTTTTGTTGGCCTTGGCGTCGAAGGAGAGGGTCTCGTTCTGTGTGGTGAGGGCAAGGTCGTAGCTGCCGGTGATGGTAACCTTGAGCTCGAGGCTGAGCGTCTCATTGGCCGAGGTAGCCTTGATGGGAATGGTGTAGTCC
>CAVBQH010000125.1:0-6820 GCA_963597485.1 Acutalibacteraceae bacterium | reverse complement strand
GATACTGAGGCACTGGCGGAGGCGGTATCCCACGTGGATTATACGTGTATTCTCGTGAATGAGAAGGAACGGACCGTGCAGCTAAGAGACCCGGAGGCCGAGCTTGATCTTGGCGGCATTGCCAAGGGATACATCGCGGATGCTGTCTGCCGTGAGATGGAAGCCGCGGGTGTCACATCTGCGATTGTCAGTCTTGGCGGCAACATCGAATGCATCGGCGGAAAGCCGGAGCGCATGGGCTTTACCGGCGACAATACGCCGTATGCGGATTTCGCAATCGGCATCGAGATGCCGTATTCCGACCGCACGGAGATCGTGGGTGCGTCCGGTCTTCAGAGCGGAACCATGGTAACATCGGGCGTGTACGAGCGCTACATAACCGTAAATGGCAGGCAGTACCACCATATTTTGGATGTAGGGACGGGGTATCCGGTGGATACGGATGTGCTGGGAGTCACCATCAAGGGAGACTTTGGTACATCGGCGGATTGCGATGCCCTGTCCACCACCTGTTTGATTCTCGGATCGGAGAAGGGAAAGGCATTGATCGAGAGTCTGGACGGGTACGAGGCGTTATTTATCCTGCAGGATGAGTCACTTGAGACCACGGCAGGAATGAAGCTGCAAGGAGGCTTTTGACATGAGAAAAACGGATTGGAGCAATGTTGATTTTGAGACGATGATTATTCACGCCGGGCAGGAGCATGATCCTGCGTACGGCGCACTGGCAACACCGATTTATCAGACATCTACATTCTGCTTTGACACAGTGGAGGAGGGCGCTGCTAAATTCGCAAAGGAGATGCCGGGGTATGTGTATTCTCGCGGAGGAAATCCTACGACCAGAGCGTTTGAATTAAAGTGCGCTGCTATGGAGGGCGGCGAGGATGCTGTGGCTACTGCCTCCGGCATGGGGGCGGTCGGCTCGGTGATGGTTGCCTTTCTTAAGTGCGGCGACCATGTGATTTTTGATTCAGCTGTTTACGGCTGCACAGATATTGTCGCCACCGTTAACATCCCCAATATGGGCATTGAAGTCACGTGTGTGGACACCTCAGATCTTGAGGCGCTGAGGGCGGCCATCAGGCCCAATACCAAAATGATTTATTTTGAGACGCCCAACAATCCCATCATAAAGGTTACGGATGTTGCCGCTGTGAAGGCGATTGCAGGAGAGGACATCCGCGTGGTCGTAGATGCAACATTTGCGCCGCCGCCGATTCAGCATGTTCTAAAGCACGGTGCGGATTTGGTACTGCACAGCGTGACCAAGTACATCAATGGTCACGGCGATGCCCTTGGCGGCGTTGTGGTAGGCTCCGCTGCCGATATTGGACAGATTCGCGGCAGCGCCATGACAAAGCTCAACGGCTGTCCGCTTTCGCCGTTTAACAGCTATCTGATTCTGCGCGGCATGAAGACGCTGGCCCTGCGTGTCGAGCGGCACTGCCGGAATGCAATGGCGCTTGCTGAATACTTGGATTCCAATCCCTATGTGAAGAAGGTTTACTATCCGGGGCTGAAGAATGATCCTTGTCATGAACTGGCATGCCGCCAGATGGAAAACGGTCTTTTCGGCGGCATCCTTACCTTTGAGCTAAAGGATAACGTGAAAGGTATGAATAGTTTTGAGACGGGAAAGAAGCTGCTGAACAATTTGTCCATTGTTTCAATAGCGGTATCCCTCGGTGACCCGGATACGCTGATCGAGCATCCTGCAAGCATGACGCACGCTGCTGTCCCCAGACAGGAACGCCTGGCTGCCGGCATTACGGATGGTTTACTGCGTCTCTCTGTCGGCCTGGAATCCGCAAGGGATCTCATAAGTGATTTTGAACATGCGTTTGCTGCACTTTAAGTGCGAGAAGGGAAGCGTATTATGGAACAGAAGAAAAACTACGGGTGGAAAGGATTTTTTCCATTATTTACATTCCTGGCAATTTACCTCGGCGGAGGCCTTATCTTCACAGCACTGGGGTATGGGGATACGTCCTTTAAGCAGATTCCACGCTTGGTGGCTCTGATTGGTGCACTGCTGGTATGTATGTGCATGGGCGGCAAAGAGCGCAGCCTGGAGTTTCGCATGGACACGTTCTGTAAGGGTATGAGCGATCAGGGCACGATGATCATGATCATCGTTTATCTGCTGGCGGGTGCGTTCTCGGGCGTGGCAAAGGCTATGGGCGGCGTACAGGCCAGCGCCAATTTGGGACTGAGTCTGATCCCTACACAGTTTATGTTTGCCGGATTGTTTTTGATTTCCGCTTTTATGGCGACTGCCATGGGAACCTCCATGGGCACCATTTCTGCGGTTGGGCCTGTTGCGGTGGCGGTCGCTCAGAGTGCAAACCTTAATTTGGCGCTGGCAATCGGCACGGTTCTGGGCGGCGCTATGTTCGGTGATAACCTGTCCATGATTTCTGATACTACAATTGCCGCTACTCGCGGCTGCGGCTGTGAGATGCGGGATAAGTTCAAAATGAACGGTGCAATCGCCGCAATTGCCGCTGTGATAACCATGATCCTCTATTCGTTGGTCGGCAGCTCCGCCCAGCTGTCGGGCGATTTCTCCTTTGATTTTGTAAAAGTTATTCCATACCTGTTTATTCTGCTGTTCGCACTCACCGGGTGCAATGTATTCATCTTGCTGCTGGCGGGCATCGGCGTGGCTGCTGTGATTGGCTTTGCCACCAATTCTTTCGATATTCCCGGCTTTGCGCAGGCGATGGGAGACGGCATGAGCGGTATGTATGAGATCTGCCTGCTCGCGCTGTTGCTGCGCGGCGTCGGCAGCATCGCACAGGAGCTGGGCGCGATAGACTGGCTGGTGACGAAAATGCATGCAAAGGTCAAGTCTCGCAGGGGGGCAGAGTTCATGACCGCCGGTATGGTTTCCGTATTCGATGCCGCTATTGCCAATAACACCCTTGCCATCATGATGACAGCTCCGCTGGTGCGCAGCGCCGTGGCCAAGCATAATATCGCTCCGAAGCGCGTGGCGTCTATTTTGGATATCTTCTCCTGCGTTGTACAGGGAATTGTTCCCCACGGCGGGCAGATACTGCTGTGCGTGTCTTTGACGGGTATGTCGCCTTTTGCTGTTATTGCCTCTAACTATTATTGCTACCTGTTGGCACTGGTGGCTCTGGCGACCATTCAGTTCGGCCTTGGACGCACCAAGGAGGAGAAGGCCGGCATCCGGCTGTACGACGAGAATGACGAAGTAATCGTTCGGAAATGATAGTGAAAGTTACTGTTACTATTTGAAGCGAAGAGGAATATGAGCATTACGAGCTGGAGCTTTGCGCTCTTTTTGGCAATTGTATTGATTTTGTATTATACGGTACTGGCAGGCAGGAGGCAGTGGTGGTGCCTTCTGGCGGCGAGTATTGCCTTTTACCTTTTCGCGGGGCCCAAGAACCTGGTCTATCTGGTGCTGACGGCGGTAACCTGCTGGCTGGGCGGCCGGCGCCTTCATGAGATGGAATGTGCCGGACGGGAGCGCATAAAGTCGCTTTCGTCGGCCGGTGCAGGGAGAGAGGAGAAGAGGGCGGAGAAGCGCAGAATCCAGGGGCGCAGACGCCGTGTGCTCTGGACAGTTCTGCTCATCAATTTCGGGATCCTGGCGCTGGTCAAGTACTGGGGCGTGGCCTATCGCGGATGGCTGTTGCCGCTGGGCATTTCCTTCTATACCTTTCAGTCCGTAGGCTACCTTCTGGATTGCTATAACGGAAAAATACAGCCGGAGAAGAGCTTTTTTCGCTACTTTTTGTTTGTTTCCTTTTTCCCCCAGCTGATTCAGGGGCCGATTGCACGGTTTGATGATCTTGCACCGCAGCTGCAGGCGGAGCATCGGTTTTCGTTTGAGGGCTGTAAGCGATCGCTCCTGATCATCGGACTGGGACTGGTCAAAAAATACGCGGTAGCCAACGTGCTCTCGCCTTGCATAGCGGCGCTCCTGGATGAGCACATCGGGAGTATTCCGGGATCTGCTGTCATGGCGGGAATTCTGATGTATTCATTTCAGCAATATGCGGATTTCTCGGGCGGCATCGATATGGTCACCGGCTTTTCGGGCCTTTTCGGCATTACACTGGCACCCAATTTCCGGCAGCCGTATCTGTCGGTATCGCTGGGGGATTTCTGGAGAAGATGGCACATTTCTCTGGGAGCCTGGATGCGAGATTATGTCTTTTACCCGTTCGCGCTGTTAAAGCCGGTTCAGCGGCTTGGAAAGAGGATCTCCGAACGCTTTGGCAAGCATCTTGGAGTAGTCCTGCCGGCCTCGATTGCAAATCTTTTGGTATTTTTCCTCGTTGGACTCTGGCACGGAGCACAGCTCCACTATATTGTGTGGGGCGTGTATAATGGACTGGTAATTGCAGTTTCGGACATCTGCTCGCCGGTTTTCCGGCGGATGGGAACAACGCTGCATTTTCATGCGGATTCAAAGGGCGGGAAGGCGTTTTGCGTTGTTCGGACCTTTATTATCGTGAATATCGGATGGTATTTTGACCGGATAGAGCATTTGGGCGATTGTCTGCACGCCTTTTATGTATCGGTTGCGCCGGGGCTGATCCGATTCCCGGAGCTGGGACAGACGCTGCGGGCTGTGCTGATGGATGCGAATGTGATCTCTGGGAAGGGAATCCTCCTGGCGGCAGCAGGGATTCTCATCATGATAGCTGTGGATGTTCTTCACGAGAGGAAGAACACGGTATACGATATCCTGGCGGGCTATCCGCGGGCGGTTCGCTGGAGCGTTTTCTATGCCGGAATGCTGCTGATACAGATGGCGGTGGATTTTTCAAATGCATCTTCTGCGTTTTTGTATGCAGGATTTTGAGGAAGGGAATATGGTACACATGCAACGGAAGATGCCGGGGAAGCGGACCTGCTGCGCAGTGCTGGCTGGACTGATTATTATTTTGCTGGTGACTGCACTGGTAAAGCCCAGATACGATGCGTTTATAGCAGAGGATGAGAAGGGAACCTGTTATGAGGCGATGTCCTGGATTGCAATATGGTATCATTGTGCCATTCACGAGGTGCAGGATCTGGGTGCCTCGGAGAAGGATATCGACTACGAAGAACTGGTGCGTCAGATTTGTAAGGAGCGATTTGCATTCACGCTGCAGGAGGATCTGACGTCGGATGACTTTTGCCGCGCCGGCGGCCATGTGACGATTACGGTGGATGGGACAACACATAGGCTTTCATTCACCTGCGATACGCCGGGGCACGTGCAGTATGAGGATGATGTGACAGATGAGTTTCTGGACGGGTTGGACGGCGTCGATTCCGGCGTGAACTGGACGGGAAAGAAATACACGAAGTAGAAGAGAAAGGAATCTATGAAACGAAGAACAATGGGACAGGCTGTGACAGCAGCCATTGCGGCGGCAGCGCTTCTGGTGGGATTTGGACTGGGAAGATTTACAGCGGCTGTCGGCAGCCAAACCGAATCCGCAGCAGGCTCCGGTGAGACGGTGGCTTCGGCGGAGGCATCCACGGAGGCTTCTACTGAGGCATCCACGCAGGCGGAAGAGACTGCACAGGAGGATACCTCCGGTACGACTGATTACGAGCAGCACGAGAAGGACCTGAATTCGGACCTTGTGGATGCGGCGGATCAGAGCTATTCCTCTTCATCGGAGAATTCCGGTACGGCTTCCTCACAGATCACGCATGAGGCACAGGTGGTGGAGTCGCAGGAAGAGGTTGTGGTGGACCCCACGGAGATTGAGAATCCAACGCTCGTTGAGGCACAGCTTCCGGAGGGGGTTGCATCAACCCTGTACGGAAAACGCGGAACGGCACTGTTCCAGGTGGTGGTGCTGGGCGATTCACAGTTCGGCAACTTCCTTGGAGAGGACGGGCTTGCGTACCTTTTATCTCAGAAGCTCCATGCGAATGTCTATAACCTCGCGCTGGGCGGCAAGTGTGCGGCAGCGGAGCAGGAGGACGTCGGAAAGGATGTCTCCCAGTGGGGGACGACCTGCGGCGTCAACCTGATGAAGGCCATCTGCGGAGAGGTGGACAATTCCTGCCTCAACGGGTGGGATTATCAGATGAATGTGTTCAATAGCTGCGATTTCTCCAAGACGGATCTGTTTATTCTGGAATATGGAGCCAATGATTACCTTTCGAAAAAGCCGATGTACATCGATGAGGAGCCAAACAGTGTCTACACGTACTACGGCGCTCTGGAATCGATGATTCTGGATATCCGAAGCCATTTCCCGAATGCGCAGATTCTGGTCTGCACACCGACCTATGCCCAGTTCTGGCAGGGCGGCACGGGAGCTTTCCTGGGTGATTCCAATATTGTCAGCAACGGCTACGGTACCCTGTTCAATTATGTGGAGACGGCAACGCATCCGGCAGGAGGGCACAAGAACACGTCTACCGTAAATGCATATGAGAACACAGGAATCGATATGTACTCAGCATCGGAGGATCTGCTGGACGGTCTTCATATGACCGAGGCCGGCCGTGTGAAGTATGCCAATCTGGTGAGCCGTGTGGCACTTCGCGTTATGGGGTATGATATCGGCGAGGGCGTGGATCCGGATACGGTGGACTGGGCCAGTCAGAAGCCGCAGGTGCAGCAATGATGCGGTGATACCAGGATCAAACGATCTTTTGACCTTGATGTTATCATATTTTACGTATTTATCTGAAAATTACATTAAAATTCAGAACAGAAAAAGGCGCTTTTATGTTTGACATCGAGCGGGATGTGAGGTAGTATACATCTTGCTTGCAGAAGTGGCGGAATTGGTAGACGCGCAGGCTTCAGGTGCCTGTGGCAGCAATG
>CAVBQH010000124.1:0-6831 GCA_963597485.1 Acutalibacteraceae bacterium | reverse complement strand
TGTGAGTTCTGAAGTCTGTAAAATATACGTCTGCCATCGGATTGTCTCCTTTCATCCCCCTGTCGCCGCCGGAAGCAAGCGGCGGCATTTTCACTGCTTATCAGTATAACACTCAAGACGCTTCTATTGCCGTACGCGTCAAAAAGAGATACTGTGGTAGCGGATTGCAGCGCATAATGCGCTCCAGCAATTCGCACAACAACCATAGACGGTACTAATCGAATGTTCATTACAGCCGCAGTAAACTGCGGCATAGGGAGGTAACAATGGAAGACACCAAGAAGCTGCTGGAACAGATTTCCGCAGCCGCCAAGGATGCGGGAAAGATTATTCTGGAAGGGGCCGGCCACGCCAAGAGCCGGCGCGCGAAGGAAGGCCATGCGAATTTTGTGACAGAGTATGATGCCAGAGTGCAGAAATTCCTGGTAGAAAAGCTCCGGGAGCTGGTGCCGGAGGCACATTTTGTCGGAGAAGAGGACGGCGCCGCCGTATTCCTTCCGGAATACGAAAGCGGCCTCACCTTCGTCATCGATCCCATCGACGGAACCTCGAACTTCATGAAGAGCCTTTTCCCCAGTGTCACCAGCATCGGCCTGTTAAAGGACGGTCAGCCCTGGATCGGTGTTATCTATAATCCGTTCTCCGATCAGCTTTTCACCGGTATCATCGGCGTGGGCGCCTGGGAAAACGGTGAGGCCATCCAGACCTCCGAGGATCCCATGAAGGACAGCCTGATTCTCATGGGAACCACGCCCTACTACGAGGAGCTCGCCCGCAGGTCCTTTGACCTTGGATACGAATATCTGTCCCGCTGCATCGACATCCGCCGCAGCGGAAGCGCCGCATGGGACCTTTGCATGGTTGCCTCCGGACGGGTCGGCATGTACTTTGAGCTGAAGGTTCAGCTTTGGGACTACGCCGCTGCCGCCTGCATTGTAGAGGCCGCCGGAGGAAAGGCCACAGATATCGAGGGAAAGCCACTCTCCTTCCGCGGCGCAACCTCCATTGTCGGCGCGTCCGCAGGAATTGCGCAGGAGGACTACCTGCCGACCAGGCACAGCACCAGTATGGCCAGCGTCACTGCAACCGAGACATAAATCAGAATGGTCGCGGCAAAAACAAGCCAGGCCCTCCAGTTATTGCCTCTTTGAAGGTCTCTTTTCATTTTCAGCATCCATTCCAGCTCCTCGGTCTGTGTGGGAGCCGGATTCAGGATGTAGAAATGCACCGTGCAGGCCACCACAAGTGCCCCCAGGAGCACTACGATGTCCGACACGCCCAGAATCAGGAAGACCTTCATGGGCATATTGTCCGTACACATCGGCGCGACCTGGCTGATCAAAAAGCACACGGCGAAGATCATAATGGGAACCATCACCGTCAGCCGGTTGATGCTGCTGGAAATCTCGCGGCTTCGCTCCATTTCATAGCTGTACTGAAGGCGAAGGACATCCAAAGCCGGCACCGTGGGTGCCGGCTTTTTCTGCTGCTCTTTTGTTCCTTTTGACTTCTCCTGCTCCGGTGTCAGCTTCGCCTCTGCCGATTGATGCAAAGGCTTCTCATTTTCCGGCATCAGCTGCTTACTATCCGACGACCGCTGCGGCTTATTCATCTCCGATGATTTATCGGTCTGCGGCTGCTTGTCCGTCACCGGCTGCAGATTCCTTTTCAGATCCTCTGCTGTATTCATTCTGGTCACTGTCATCGTTCTCATCCTCTGCTGTTTCTGCTGTAATTTCCTTGATGATACACTGATTGCCCTCCAGAAGCCAGGTCTCCCCGCTGCCGCAGTGCGGACAGATCTTACCATATTGGACGGTCGGGTACGATGTCCGGCAGCTGTTGCACCAGGTCACCGCCGGAATGGTCTCCAGAATCAGCTGAGATTCCTTCAGGTACGGTGATCGCACCTTAAAGAAATCCCAGCAGTCCGTAAAATAATCCGTCATAATGCCGGAAACCTCCCCCACCCGGAGCGTGACGGAGCCGATTTTCGTAATTCCGTTTTCCTTCGCCGTCTCATCCAGCGTTTTAGCCAGGTGGGTTACAATTCCCATTTCGTGCATGTCATTCTCCTGCTGCCTGTACCGATATTCAGCGCCCAGTCCGATTTTGATACCCGAAAATGCCTCATGGCATTTTCTCCGATGCCGCTGCACAGCAGCGGTTTTACGAGCGGGCTCTGAATCGTTCATCACTTTGATTTCTTTCCAAAATGAATCTTGAATTCGCGCTTTAACGCATACTTGGCCACCACAGGAAGCTTCTCCTCAGAGGCAATCATATTCGAAGCTTCCGGAAGGTCTCTTTCCAGATGGATGGCATCAAACTCGCAGCGCGTCGTGCAAAGGCCGCACCCGATGCATCGGTTCTCATCCACGGTGGTCGCACCGCATCCAAGGCAGCGGCTGGCCTCTGTCTTAATCTGCTGCTCCGTCAAGGGCTCCCGAAGATCGTGGAAGGTTCCTTTCGGATCCCCCGCCTTGTGTCCCGGCACCTGACGGGATGCATGATCGTAGGACGGCACCTGGATGTTGTCCTTATCCAGCTCCTTGAACTCTCGCAGGTCGCGTCCGATGGTCAGCGACTGTCCCTTGTGCACGTAGCGGTGCATCGACTCACAGGCCTTCTTGCCGTCCGCAATGGCGTCAATGGCAAAGCGCGCACCATGTCCGATGTCTCCGCCGACAAAGATATCCGGCTCCTGTGTCTGGAAGGTCACCTCGTCATGTACGGCGCAGCCGCCGCGGCCGAGGGATACTTGCGTATTCTCCAAAAGTTTCCCCCACTCCGCAGACTGTCCGATGGCCTGCAGCACACTCGTGCAGGGAATGGTGATGGTCTCCTCCTCGTTGTACTGCGGATTAAAGCGCCCGTCCGCATCCTTTACCTGCGTGCAGCGCTTGAAAACGATACCGGTCGCTTTCTTTACATGACCACCATCCGCAGTTGTCATCTCTTCCGTCAGAATTTCCTTCGGGCCCCAGCCGTTCTTAACAACAATGCCTTCGCTGACCGCGTCCTCGACCTCATCCTGTGCCGCCGGCATTTCCTTCTCGCTCTCCAGGCACAGCATGGTTACCGTTCCGTCTGTGCAGCGCGCCGCCGTTCTGGCCACATCCACGGCAACATTGCCGCCGCCGATGACCACCACATCCCCGGACAGCTTCACGGCATCCGAGGCGCCGCTCTTCTCCAGGCCCTTTGCGACCTCCTTCAGGAATGAAACGCCGGACTGTACTCCCTCTGCGTCCTCGCCCGGGACGCCGGCCTTCCGTCCGCCCTGCAGACCGATGGCAAGATAGAATGCCTTATAGCCCTGATCGCGCAGCTGCTGAATGGTCACATCCTTTCCAACCTCGACGCCGCACTTAAATTCCACGCCCATCTGACGCAGAACCTCGATCTCTGCGCGCAGCACGTCCTTCTCCAGACGGAAATTCGGAATGCCGTGGATCAGCATACCGCCGGGCTCCTGCTCCTTCTCAAAAACGGTAACGTCGTATCCGCGCTCCCGCAGATAATACGCACAGGTCATACCGGCAGGACCGGCACCGATCACTGCCATCTTGTAGTCCGGTCCCCAGAGCTTGCCTTCCGGCGTCTCGCAAAGGGGAACGTAGCGGGTTTCCTGATGAAGCTCCTTTTCCGCAATGAACTTCTTGATCTCATCGATCGCAATGGGATCGTCCACGGTGCCTCTGGTGCAGGCATCCTCACAGCGCCGGTTGCAGATAGCGCCGCAGACCGCAGGGAACGGATTGTCCTGCTTGATCAGCTTCAGCGCATCCATGTAGCGGCCCTCGCCCGCCATCTTCACATAGCCCTGTACGGCAAGATGGGCGGGGCAGGCTGTTTTGCAGGGAGCGGTACCGGAATCGTAGCAGTTGATTTTCGCATCCTCGCGGTAGTGAATGTTCCAGTTATCTGCCGTCCACTTCGTCGCGTCCGGAAGAAGGGTCTTGGGATACTGCACCTGTGTGCCGTCCTTCTGACAGAGCTTCTGGCCGAGCTTGGCAGCGCCGACCGGACAGACCTCTACGCACTTGCCGCAGGCAACGCACTTATCCTTCTCTACGTGTGCGCGGTAGGCCGAGCGGGAAAGGTTCGGCGTGTTGTACAGCTGTGAGGTACGCAGGGCATTGCAGACACCGGGCGCACAGTTGCAGATAGCGACGATTTTATCCTCGCCGTCGATATTGGTCACCTGGTGTACGAAGCCGTGGCGCTCCGCACGCTCTAAGATCTCCAGCACCTCATCATAGGTAATGTAGCGTCCGGTTCCTCTTGTGACACAGAATTCCGCCATGTCCCCGACACCAATGCAGTACTCACCCGGAGCCTCGCCGTCGCCCTCTCCGCGCATCTCCTGCTGCCGGCGGCAGGTACATAAGCCGACGGAATACTTGTCATATTTATTCAGCCAATGCGAAATATGCTCGACGCTGACCGACTTGCTCTCGCTTTCAATGGCCTTTTCCACCGGAATGACATGCATACCGACGCCGGCACCGCCCAGCGGAATCATGGGGGTCATCCCCTCCAGCGGCATCTGTGTCATGAGGTTAAAGAAGGTTGCCAGATTCGGATGTTCCTTCGTCAACGGCTCCTGCATCATCATGAACTCCGCAGAGCCGGGGACGAAGATCGGCACGTTGTACTGGCGCTCCCTGTCCTCATTCTCGCGATTCATCTCGACCACGCCGATCCAGACCAGATGATCGATCATCTTCTGTGCCTCTTCGACGCTCATGCCGTTCATCTGCGCAATTTTCTCGATACGGTACGGCACCCGCGTCTTTTTGAAGCTCAGCATGAGCTTCGCCTCTTCCTTGGTCAGTACCTCATCCAGCGCCCAATACTCCGGGTCATCGGTCTGTAGGGAGTGTTTGAGTTTCACAGCGTAGCGGTCCGTGATCATCTCACCGAGCTTTTTGATCAGTGCTTCCTTTTCCTTGTCCTGTGCAGAATAATTCGGATCCTGGCGGTAATCCCGCTCATTCACCATGCGGTTCTTCTGTTCCTTCATAGAAAATCCCCTCCTGCCGGCTCTTATGTCCTGCCCTCCGCAGGCCGGTCCGGCTATTTTTCTGTCTGCTTAGTTCTGACGGTTTAATATGGTCACGCTAAGGTGTTGTTAATATTTTATCAATAGGTATAGCTGTTAGACAATCACAATAATGGAAATCGGTCAGTTTTCTGCGGCCCCCGATCTGGACATTCTGCCGCCACCCTGTCGCTTGGCTCACGTCTGTGAACAGTTCCAACTTTCCTCTTGCGTCTTCTGACAGCGCATGCTAGAATCCATGCGTTCATCGGAGGGTGAGTCGTTCAGTTTAAGAGTTCAGATATGTAATTCTGCGGCAGGAACCGCTGCAGAATCTGCCAGAAACGACAGACCGGATAAGATGTCAGGCTGAGATGCCTGTCTCTTATCCGGTCTTTTTTGATCCTTCAGTTATGTTATTTCTGAGTGACAGCCACACCTGTTGGCACGAACTCAGCAGAATGCTTTTGGATAAGGAGGTAACCATGAAAACCCAGACAAAGCACAGCTTCACGGAGGGCAGGATTCTGCTGCCCCTGATTCAGTTCGCACTGCCGGTTCTGCTGGCACTGTTCCTGCAGGCTATGTACGGCGCGGTCGACCTTCTGGTGGTCGGTAAATTTGCCGATTCAACGGATGTATCCGCCGTATCCACCGGATCGCAGCTTCTGGCAACCGTCACCACGGTCATTGCCAGCTTCTCCATGGGGACCACCATTCTCCTCGGTCAGCAGCTTGGAAAGGGAGAGGGAGAAAAGGGCGGCGACACCATCGGTGCTTCCGTAGTTCTCTTCGGTGCCATCGGTGTGGTCCTGACCATCCTGATGGTTCTGTGTGCTCCGCTCCTGGCCAGCATCATGAATGCACCCGCAGAAGCTTTCGATAAGACGGTTTCCTATATCCGCATCTGCGGCGGCGGCATTCTGGTCATCATCGCCTACAACATGATCGGCAGCGTATTCCGCGGCATCGGCGACTCCACAACGCCGCTGATCACGGTAGCGATTGCCTGCGTCTTCAACATTGCCGGTGATCTGTTCCTGGTGGATGTCGTGCATCTGGGTGCTGCCGGTGCCGCCATCGCCACCGTTGGCGCACAGGCCTTGAGCGTCTTTTT
Organism: Acutalibacteraceae bacterium; assembly: GCA_963597485.1. GTDB lineage: Bacteria > Bacillota > Clostridia > Lachnospirales > Lachnospiraceae > CAG-791. The sequence continues at coordinate 667 of CAVBQH010000124.1, read as the reverse complement.
GTCCTTTTTCCTGATCCGGAGCAAAAAGCTTCCCTTTACGCTTCGCAAAGAGCAGCTCCGCTTTGTCCCATCCATCGCCGGAAAGGTGGCTTCCCTGGGAGCTCCCATCGCGCTGCAGGATTTCCTGGTCGGACTGTCCTTCCTGATCCTGCTCGCCATTATCAATGCCCTGGGACTGACGGCCTCCGCCGGTATCGGCGTTGCCGAAAAGGTTGCAGCCTTCATTATGCTGATGCCTTCTGCCTTTATGCAGTCCCTTGCGGCCTTCGTTGCGCAGAACTATGGTGCCGGCAAGCTCGACCGCGGACGGAAGGCACTGCACTACGCCATCGGCATGGCGCTCCTACTGGGTGTCATCATTTCCTGGTTCACCCGTTTCCACGGTGATCTTCTCTCCGGCATCTTCACCAACGACGCTGATGTTATTGCGGCATCCTGGGATTATCTCCGTGCCTATGCCATCGACTGCGTGCTGACACCGATCTTCTTCTGCTACATTGGCTTTTTCAACGGCATCGGACGGACGCGCTTTGTCATGATCCAGGGTCTGATCGGTGCCTTCTGCGTCCGCGTGCCGGTGGCCTTTTTCATGAGCCGCATCGAGCCGGTTACGCTGTTCCACATCGGTCTTTCTACGCCCTGCTCCTCACTGGTACAGATTGCGCTG
>CAVBQH010000123.1:0-6907 GCA_963597485.1 Acutalibacteraceae bacterium | reverse complement strand
CGCGAGCAAGCTCGCACATCCACGCAGCCGCTGTCCGGGATTTTTACAGTAACAGTTTCGCTTAAATTTGAAAAAGAAAGAAATTCTACTATGTTGAAAACAATGAAGAGAATCAACCAGCTTCTGGACCGCCGGCAGAAGACGACGATGGTGCTGCTGGTCTTTATCATGCTCATCGGAGCGGTTCTGGAGGCGCTGGGCATCACACTGGTGCTGCCGGTAATGCAGGCGATTGTGGACCCCTCCGCCATCACGGAGAATCAGTACCACATGGGCGATGTGTACCGTATCAGCGGTGCGGGCAGTGTGCAGCAGTTCGCGGTCCTGATGATGGCGGCGATCATCGTTGTTTTCATCTGCAAGAATATCTATCTCTTCCTGGAGCAAAAGCTCCTTCTGCGGTTCATCTACCGCAATCAGTTCGCCACCAGCAACCGCATGATGATCAACTTCATGAAGCGGCCCTACGAGTATTATCTCAATGCCAACACCGCAGTCATTCAGCGCAACATTACCTCCGACATCAACAACGTGTACGCGCTGATTCTCAACATCCTGCAGATGACCTCGGAGGTTATTGTTTTTCTGATTCTGGTGGCGGTCCTTCTGGCCATGGACGCAGTGATGACCATGTCGATTGCAGCGCTTTTGATCGTGGTGCTCGTGGTGATCAAGCGCTTCCTAAAGCCGGTGATGCTCAAGGCCGGCAAGGAGAATCAGGACTATTATGCCGGGCTGTATCAGTGGATTTCCGAGTCGGTGGATGCGGTGAAGGAGATCAAGATTGCCGGCAGAGAGAATTACTTCATCAATGAGTATTCAAAGTGCGGCGATGGGTATGTGAATGCTGTGCAGAGGTATACGCTGTTCAGCTCGACACCAAGGCTTCTGATCGAGTGCATCTTTATTACCGGCATTGTGCTGTACATCATGGTGCAGGTGATGAGCGGCGACGGGGATCTGACGGCACTTATTCCGCAGCTGGGCGCATTTGCCGTGGCGGCAGCGCGCCTCTTGCCCTCGGCCAACCGCATGAACACCTACATGACGAACATTTCCTACTTCCAGCCGTTCCTCGACAATGTCAGCGAGAACCTGCAGGAGGAAATCCATGACAGGAGCATTTCCTATCGGGTGGAGGATTACGATCCCAGCGAGACGGCGAAAAAGCTTCCGGTAACCTCCAGTATTGAGCTTAAGGACATCGTTTATCATTATCCGAATTCGGAGGTGAAGATCTTTGATCACGCTACGGTGACGTTCCCGGTCGGCAAGTCCATCGGCATTGTGGGAGCCTCCGGCGGCGGCAAAACAACGCTCATCGACATCATGCTGGGACTCCTTCGGCCCGCGTCCGGCCAGATCCTGGCGGACGGTGTGGATGTGCAGACCAATTACAGGGGGTGGCTGCGCAACATCGGCTACATACCGCAGCAGATCTATATGCTGGATACCACGATCCGCAAGAATGTCGCCTTCGGCGTGCCGGATAAGGACATCGACGATGAGAAGGTGTGGCGGGCACTGAAGGAGGCGCAGCTCGATGAGCACGTGCGCTCGCTTCCGGAGGGGCTGGATACTGAGATCGGGCAGCACGGCATCCGGTTTTCGGGCGGACAGCGGCAGCGCATCGGCATTGCAAGAGCCCTCTTTGAGGATCCGGAGGTGCTGGTTCTGGATGAGGCAACCTCGGCACTGGACAATGAGACAGAGGCTGCGATCATGGACAGCGTCAATCGCCTGCACGGCAAAAAGACATTGATAATTATCGCACACCGGCTGGAAACCATCGAAAAGTGTGATATGGTTTATCGGGTGGAGCACCAGGGTGTTGTGCGGGAACGATGAGATGAGGACGTAATGAAGCGTATTTTTGTAGATCTGGAGATGCACCCGGTGACTGGGGACTTTCCAAAGGAAAAGGCCATTTTTCGGTTCGAAACCATGGAGATTGGCGCCGTGATGCTGGATGAGAAGGATGTGGAGATTGCTTCCTTCTGCGAATATGTGCATTTGATGTTCAGTGAGAGTGTGCAGCCGCGGTATACAGAGCTGACCGGCATTACGACGCAGATGCTGCAGGATGCGGACCCGTTTCCCGCGGTGCTGGAGCGGTTTCTGGACTGGTGCGGCACGGATTATATGATGTATTCCTGGAGCAAGGCGGATCTGGCACAGATCAAGGGAGAGTGCCGTCAGAAGGGGATACCCTCCTCGCCGGAGCTGATCTACCTGCTGCGGAACTGGTCAGACTTCCAGAAGGAGTTCAGCAAGCTCATCGGCTTCCATCATGCGGTGAATCTGCAGGATGCGGTGAGCCTGGGCGGCCTGGAGTTTGATGGGCGGGCCCATGACGGCCTGGTGGATGCACGCAATACGGCAAATCTCTTCCGCCAGACGAGGGACGAGAAGATGTTCCGCAAGCTCAAGAGCCTGATCAGTGAGAAGGAGGAGCCGCTGACCTTTACCATGGGAGAGGTGTTTAATTTCAAGGTGTAACGGGACAGCCGCGTCGTAATAGTTACTGTTGTTTCAAAGTCATAAGGAGGACCGCAGCATGAAGAAATTTTTCGAGGAGTTCAAGGAGTTTATCAGCAGAGGAAATGTACTGGATATGGCTGTCGGTGTCATCATCGGTGCCGCCTTCAAATCCATTGTAGATTCTCTGGTGTCCGACATCATCAGCCCGCTTCTGGGTCTGTTCGGATCGCACAACTTAGACGCCATGAAGCTGGTGATCAAGCAGGGCGCAACAGAGGATGCCACGGTATCACTGAACTACGGCAACTTCCTCTCCTCTGTGATCAACTTCGTCATCATGGCACTGATTCTGTTCTGTATTGTGAAGGGCTTCAACAGCTTCCATTCCAGAATGGAGGCATTGCAGGGCAAGGAAAAAGAAGAGCCTGCAAAGCCTGCAGTGAAGATCTGCCCCTACTGCCGGAGCGAGATCGCAGCCGAGGCCACAAGATGCCCGCACTGCACCTCCCAGCTGGAAAAGTAATGTGAATTTGTCTGCAAGCAGCGGGTTCACATTGAAATATGGCAGGTGCTGAAACCACCATGCCTGCTCGCACATCCACGCAGCCGCTGTCCGGGATTTTTACAGTAACAGACACACATAAGGAATGTGAACGAGTGATGCGAAGCGATCATGCAGATCTTTCTGTGTGGTCGCTTTTGAAAATTACGGGGGAGGAATAAATCAGAATGTACCGTGTAGTCATTGTGGACGATGAGAAAACCATATCGGAGGGGATTGCAGCACTTTTCCCCTGGAGCAGCATCGGGTTTGAAGCCGTTTCCTACACCGATTCCCGCGTTGCACTTGCCGATATCGAGAGAAATGGCTGTGATGTGGTACTGTCCGACATTGAGATGCCGGGTATGAGCGGCATCGAGCTGTGTCAAAAGCTCCAGGGCAGAGACATCATTGTCGTGTTCCTCTCGAGCCACCAGAATTATGATTACTTTCGCAGTGCCATCCGCTACAGCGTGGAAGATTACCTTTTAAAGCCGATCAGCAGCGATGACATTATGGAATGCTTCGGCAAAATAAAAACCAAGCTCGATGCCAGACATCCGGCAGCGGAAGAGGAGAAGCATCCTTCCGGTTACTATGAGTCCATTCGACAGATTGTCATTGCCTATCTGGAGGAGAATTACCAGAATGCCAGGCTCGAGGAGGCCGCGCACCGCGCAAATCTAAGCTCTGCCTACCTCTCCAGCCTGCTGAAGGATAAGCTGGGCTGCGGCTTTACAGAGCTTTTGACGAAGATCCGCATGGAGAAGGCGGCGAAGATGCTGGGGGATGTGCAATATAAGGCCTACGACATTGCCTACTATGTCGGATACGACAATCCCAAGAGCTTCTCAAGAGCCTTTAAAAATTACTACGGCTGCTCGCCCATGGAATACCGGCAGCGCGGCGGGAGGGAGAGCTGATGCAGCGGCGCAAGTACTTTTTCCGCCGGTTCCGGCAGTATCTTCTGCTTTTCCTCCTGCCGGTGACGGTGGTCATCATTATTTCCTTTCTGATCTCCGTTTCACAGCTGTCCGGAAACCAGAAAAGAGCAGGGCGGGATCTTGTCAATGCAGTGAATACCGATATCGAGCTTTCGCTGAATAACATTTCGCAGCAAAACGTTCAGTTCGCCAACAACGCCTATATGGTGCTGTCGCTCAAGCGCATTCTGGAAAAGGGCGACTATCTTTCCTATGCCGATTCCATCAACATCCGCAGCATTAACGCTACGCTCAAGAGTACGATCATCACCTACCCTTATGTGGACAGCATTTATCTGTACATGGATGGCTATGATTACTACTACACCTCGGATGAGCGCATCGCAAGGCTGACACAGAACGAGGAATGGTATCAGTATTACGAGAAAATGGGCGGACAGGACACGGAGATCTGGGTGCTGCCCGGTGACCGGGACCGGGACGGAGCAGCCAGAAAGCTGACCGTCATGCAGAAGATGCCGTTCTTTGGCGGCGTCGTTGTCATGAGAATCAATCTCACGGATTTCCGGAGCCTTCTCTCCAATGCGCTGCAGCAGGAGGATACATCGGTTGTCTTTATCAACATGGACGATGAGGTCCTCTTTTGCTGGGGGGATGAGACCGATGCATCGTCGCTTTCCCGGCCAGACCTGCCGGGGGACGGCAAGGCGGGAGTCTGGGAGATGGTGGGAGATCACCTGTATCTTCTGCAGCAAAGCGACAATGAATCCTTCGGAATTCGGATTGTTGCCATGACGCCGGTTAGAAGCGTTCTTTCCCAGGCCGCGCGTTACCTTCCCTCCTGGGGGCTGATGCTGGCGGCCGGCATCGCGGCAGCGCTTCTGGCAACGTATGTGACGACGAGTCGTAATTTTGGCTATATTGAGCACATCATATCGGTGCTGGGTGATGCGGAGCGGGGCGATTACAGCCGGCTTCAGGATCCGCACAAAACCGAGGATGAGTACGATACCATCCTGAACAACATCATCCGGCTGCATCTGGAAACCGAGCGCTTAAGCTCGGAGCTGGAGCAGAAAAAGCACCAGCAGGAGGTGGTCTCCCTGACGGCGCTTCAGGCCCAGATCAATCCGCACTTCATGTTCAACACCCTGCAGATGATCCAGTTCAAGGCGGCCGGCGGAGCCGGACAGGCCGAGGATGTTGTCCGCATGACAGAGGCCCTTTCGGACATCCTCCGGTATGCGCTTTCGGATCCGCTTCAGCCCATCACGCTGCGGGAGGAAATCGAGTATCTGAAAAAATACGTTGCCATCCAGCATATGCGCTTCGGACAGCAGTTCATTCTCTACTATGAGGTGGAAGAGGAGCAACTGGACCTCCCAGTGTTCCGGTTGATGCTGCAGCCCATCATAGAGAACAGCATTCTGCACGGCATCCGGGATAAGGGGGAGACAGGATACATCAAGTTGACGGTATTCCAGAGGAATGATGTGGTACGGTTTCGCGTGTTTGACACCGGTGTCGGCATGAGTCCGGAGCGATTAGAACAGCTGCGGCGCAGCATCAATACCTTTGATGTGCACAGCATCGGACTTTCCAATGTCAACAGCAGGCTCAAGCTCTACTTTGGTGAGGAGGCAGGCCTGCGGATCCGCAGCGTACAGGGTCGCGGCACCATTGTGGAATTTCAGATGAAGCTGTCCCAGATTGAAAAATACAGGTGACGGCGCAGCCAGCTGCTCGAAAAATAGGTTACTGATTCCAAAAATCTGCAACCACACGGAAAAACTTCAGAAGAAAAGTGACCAAATGAAAAAAGGGCCTCCTGCCGCGGCGGGAGGCCTTCACTGATAATAAGGACAGTTCAAATGAATGCCTGATTAAAGGGCAACAGGAGGGAATAATCTATGAAAAAGAAGACAATTGCCGTCCTTCTGACGGCAGCGATGGCAGCAGGTATGCTGGCAGGATGCGGATCCTCTTCGGATACGTCGTCTGCAGCGGATACCACAGCAGCTTCGAGCGAGAGCAGTGAGACAGAGGCTGCCGCAGACACAACGGCATCCGCTTCCTCCGGCGATTCGGTAACGCTTCGCTTTGCATGGTGGGGCGGTGACGAGAGAAATGAGGCAACGCAGGCCGTCATCGATCAGTTCGAAGCAGATCATCCCGGCGTTACGATTGAGGGTGAGCCCGGCTCCAACGACGGCTATCACGACAAGCTGGCAACGCAGCTGGCTTCCGGCACAGCACCGGACATCGTTCAGATTGATCCGGAGACCATGCCTACCTTCGTAGATGCCGGTGACTACTTTGTGGATCTGAGCACCACCAGCATTGATATGTCTACATTTGACGCTGACTATATCAGCAAGCAGATCAACGGCAATTATGACGGCAAGCAGCTCGGCCTGCCCACCGGTATTGCAGGACCTGCCATTCTGGTGAATAAGACGCTGGCCGATCAGCTGGGCGTTGATCTTACCAAGGAAGGCATCACATGGGAAGATTGGATTGAGGCCGGCAAGACTGTACACGAGCAGGATCCGGAAGCATATCTTCTCTGCGCCAACAAGGAGTACATCACCAACCTCGTTGTATTCCCTCTGGCCAAGCAGTACGGCGGTGCCCTGTTCGATGACGACGGAAAGCTCCTTGTAACCGAGGACACAATGACCAAGGTGTTCACTTATGTCAAAGAGCTCTATGACAACAATGTAGTTGCACCGGCATCCTACCAGGCTTCCTACATCGGTGATGATGTGCAGGCAGATGCGAACTGGATCGCCGGTAAATATGTGGCAGCTCCCTGCTATATCTCCACCATGGATGTTATGGTAGCAGCAAACTCCAGCGCGGAGTACGTGGCAGGAACCCTTCCGGTTCTGGCTGATGCCAAGGAGGGCGGCTTTGCTTCCAACACGCCGCAGCTCCTCTC
>CAVBQH010000122.1:0-6959 GCA_963597485.1 Acutalibacteraceae bacterium | reverse complement strand
GCGTATAGGTGTCTCCCTCTTTAGGAACTTCAATAGGAACACTCTTTTGTTTACACTTTTTCGCCAGCTTCTGAAACGACGAATTATCACTGCTGCTGACCGGTGATAGAACCTTTTCACAGGATGCGGCGCCAAGCGCACCGGGAAGTCCGCCTACATGATCTGCATGCGGATGGGTGGCAACGATGTATTTTAGCTCCGTAATGCCCTGCGTTTTAAGTACCGAGTAGATTGCAGAGGATTCCGAGGATTCGCCTCCGTCCACCAACATTGCATCCCCATCACAAACCACCAGGGCACTGTCACCCTGTCCAACATCCAGAAAGGTAACGGTCAGCCCCTTCCCGGACGATACGGCGCTGCTTTTTTCAGCCTTTCCGTTCCCGGAGTCCGTTGATGCCTGACGTATGGAATTTGGGCCCGACGCATTTGCCGCCCTTTTTCTGGCCGCCTGCGCCGGGGAAAGTGTTATACCGCAAAAAAGCGCAGCAGCTGCCAGAATGACTGCCAGCTGCCGCACTAGTTTACTGCTATGATTTTTATGAATGGTGTTTTTCTTTTGGCTCATATATTGACTGTTGCAATGCTGTGTAATGATCCGGACCGGCAGATTATGTCGTCACCGGTTCTCGCGAAAATACGCTGTTCCAAGACTTTCCGGCGGCTGATTCTCCCGCTTATTGCGCATGCTGGAAACCACAAGTACAGCAAGGGTTACCAGATACGGAATCATCTTGTAAATTTCCTGGTATTCCATATGGTCCATTCCGGTCGGCAGGTAGAGATACAGAATATACAGACCTCCGAACAGGAAGGAATCCAGGATTGCCAGCTTCGGGCGCCACATGGTGAAAATAACAAGCGCAATGGCCAGCCATCCTCTGTCGCCGAACGCATCATTGGACCATACGCCGCAGGCGTAATCCATGACATAGTACAAACCGCCGAGTCCAGCGATCATGCAGCCGATGCAGGTGGCTGCATACTTGTAGCCGGAGACATCGATTCCGGCAGCATCTGCTGTGCTCGGGCCCTCGCCTACGGCACGAAGATGAAGTCCGACACGGGTACGGTTCATCACATACGCCGCCGCCAGTGCAATCGCCACGGCCAGATAAGCCAGAAATCCGTAAGAAAGAAACAGCTTCCCAAACGCACCGCACGCTCCTGCAAACGGCAGCGCCGTCCGAAAATAGCCGCTCGTTGCAGAAAGTGCAATCGACGGCACATCGCTTCCCACAAGTTTAATCAGGGAGCCGCCGAAGAAGTTGCCAAAGCCCACGCCAAAGGTCGTCATGGCAAGGCCCGTCACATTCTGATTGGCACGAAGGCTGACCGTGAGGAAGCAATACAAAAGTCCCATAAGAAAAGAGCCGACAAGACTGCACAAAAGCGGAATCAGAATTGCCAGTGCCGGATTCATATTCCCGGCACCGCCGGTTGCGTGCTCATACAAAAATGCACCGATGACACCGCTGATGCCTCCGACATACATGACACCGGGAATTCCAAGATTCAGATTGCCGGACTTCTCTGTGACAATTTCACCGGTACAGCCGTACAGAAGGGGAATCCCCTGTACGATCGCTCTGGGAATAAAAGCAAGTAAAAAGTTCCACATAATTATGCTTCCTCCTCTTCTGCCTTTTTACGGAACTGCAGCCGGTACGTGATAAAGAACTCGCAGCCGATGATAAAGAACAAAATAACGCCCGTCAGAATGTCTGAAAAGGACTGATTGAGGCCGCAGCTTGTCGAAATCTCTCCCGCGCCTCTTTCCAGGAATACGATCAGAAAGCTGGAAAGAATCATGGTGAAGGGATTGAATTTGGACATCCAGGATACCATAACTGCCGTAAAACCCTGTCCGCCCACAACCGTCGTTGTAATCGTGTGATTGATGCCGCCGACCAGAAGAAGACCTGCCACGCCGCAGATCGCACCGGAAAGGAACATGGTGCGGCGAATGATGCGCGGCACACGAATTCCGACGTACTTGGCCGTGTTGGGGCTCTCACCCACAACCGCAATTTCATATCCGCCCTTGCTGTACTTCAGATAAATGTACATAAACACCGTAAAGATCGCGGATATGACGATGGGAAGCAGATACTTGGAGCCAAACAGCTGCGGAAGCCACCCGGCGTTGGAATTCTGATTGATGATACCGATTTTGCCGGAGCCCTTAGGTACCTCCCACACCACAGTATAGAAGGCAACCAGCTGCGTTGCGATGTAGTTCATCATCAGTGTGGAAAGCGTCTCATTGGTATTCCACCTGGATTTGAAAAATGCAGGAATCCATCCCCAGAAGCCGCCGGCCAGAATGCTGGCAACCACCATGCACAGAATCAGAAGGCCGGACGGAAGCGAATCTCCAAGACAGATCATGCAGGCAGCAGCGGCAAGGCCGCCGATCAGTACCTGTCCCTCTCCTCCGACGTTCCAGAATTTCATTTTGAATGCCGGCGTAAGTGCAACCGCAATCAGCTGCAGGATGGCCAGGTCCTGGAAGGTGATCCATGTTTTGCGGGTCGAGCCGAAGGCTCCCAGAATCATGGACTGATACACGGCAATCGGATTAATGCCGGTTGCAATGGTCGTGATGATGCCGCACAGCACCAGTGCCAACAAAATAGCCACTATGCGAATGCCCATCGCCTTTGACAAGGACAGATCTCTTCGCTTTACGACGTGAAAAAGCGCTTCCTTTTTATTCTGCTTCATTTGCTCCTCCCACACAGCTCATCAGTCTGCCCACTTCGTTTTTGTCCGTGGTCCTTGCATCCACAATGCCGGAAAGCTGTCCGTCACACAGTACCAGAATCCGGTCCGAAAGCTGCAGCAGAACATCCAGATCCTCTCCGACAAAGACAACAGCAACTCCCTTTTTCTTCTGCTCGTTGACCAGATCATAAATGATGTAGGAGGCGTTGATGTCCAGTCCACGGACCGCGTACGCTGTAAGAAGAACGGTCGGCGCCGACGCAATTTCACGGCCGACGAGGACCTTCTGCACATTGCCGCCGGAAAGACGGCGCACCGGTGTCTCGATGCTCGGTGTGACAACCTGCAGATTGTCGACCACCTCTCTGGCAAGTGCCTGCGGCTTTTTGCGGTTGGTGAAAATCGAGCGTCCGTCGCGGAAGGAGCGCAGCATCATGTTGTCGCTAAGATCCATGCTGCCGACCAGTCCCATGCCCAGACGATCCTCCGGAACAAAGGAAAGAGAAACGCCCATCTGTGCAATCTTCAGGGGATCCTTTCCGATCAGATCCTCTCTAGCACCGTCGTCCTCTACATAGCGGATGGTGCCCTGTTCAGTATTCTGAAGTCCTGCGATGGCCTCTAAAAGCTCCTTCTGACCGCTGCCGGATACGCCGGCGATGCCGAGAATCTCACCGGTGTTGACGGTAAAGGAAATGTTCTGGAGCTTTACAACGCCGTCATCGCCGCGAACCGTAAGATCCTTCACTTCCAGGCGCGGATGCGGGTTCTCCGGAAGCGGACGATCAATATTCAGCGTAACCTTGTGGCCCACCATCATGTTGGTCATTTCTGCGGTGTTGGTATCCTTGGTCATCATGCTGCCGATGTACTGACCCTTGCGCAGAACCGCCACGCGGTCGGAAAGCTCCTCTACTTCGCGCATTTTGTGGGTAATGATGACGATGGTCTTATTGTCCTCCCGCATTTTGCGAAGGACACAGAAAAGCTTCTCCACTTCCTGCGGCGTCAAAACAGCCGTCGGCTCATCCAGAATCAGGATATCTGCGCCGCGGTAGAGAACCTTTACAATTTCAACGGTTTGCTTCTGAGACACGGACATATCATAGATCTTCTGCTCCGGATCCACGTCAAAGCCGTACTTGTCACAGATGGCACGGATCTTCGCTGTTGCCTCCCGGAGATTGAGCTTACCATCCAGGCCAAGGACAATATTCTCCGCCGCCGTCAGCACGTCGATCAGCTTAAAATGCTGATGTACCATACCAATGCCAAGTCGCAGAGCGTCCTTTGGAGACTGGATAAAGACCTCCTTGCCGTCAATATAAATGTGTCCCTCGTCCGGATAATAGATACCGGCAATCATATTCATTAATGTGGTCTTTCCGCTGCCGTTTTCTCCAAGAAGGGCGAGCACTTCACCGCGATAGATATCCAGATCCACATCCTTATTGGCAGTAATCAATCCAAAGGTTTTGGATATGCCCCGAAGGGAAACTGCCGCTGTCCTTGTCTCGTTCTCCATACCGTTGTCATCCTCTTTGGTTTGTTGCATCTTTAAACACAAAAAGGGCGGCGCGGCCTGCAGCTGCGCCGCCCTCCCTTTTATCAGTACCGGATTCTATCTTAGAATGCCTGATCCAGCAGTGTGATGCCATCGATCTGAACATTGAAATACGGAGCAGAGCGGAAGCCCTCACCGGACTCATGGAAGTAGCCGTCAGAAACAACCTCATGATCACCGGCGTAATCTGCATCAGTATCAACATCCGCCATATAGCTGTCCAGGGTCTTGCCATCTACAGTAAAGGTGGATGTATCAAATACGTGAAGAGTACCAGCCTCAAGCTCAGCCGTTACCTCATCCAGCTTCTCCTGTGTTCCCTCTGCTGCGGCATCGCCGAGCGCTGTCAGCTCAACAGAGCCGGTTGCAAGGGTTCCTGTCCAGTCGGTATCGATGGCTTCGCCGTTTGCAACGCAGTTGATGGCATACTCAAAGTAAGGCTCCCAGTTGATGCGGGAGGAAACGATAAAGGTGTTCGGGCAAGCAGAAGCTGTGCTGCCGTTGTAGGAAACGTCCGGAACGCCGGCAGTCTCGCAGGCCGTCGGAGCGCCCATGGAATCGGCATGCTGGCTCAGAAGAACGCAGCCATCCTCGATCAGCTTGTTCGCGCCTTCCTTCTCAGCGGTCTCATCATACCAGGAACCGGTGAAGGTAACCTCCATGGTTGCGGACGGGCAAACCGAACGAGCGCCAAGGAAGTAGGAAGTATATCCGGAGATAACCTCTGCGTAGGTATATGCGCCAACGTAGCCCATCTTGGCTTCATCAGCGGTGATCTCACCGTTGTCGATCATCTCATTGAGCTTGAGACCTGCAGCAACACCTGCCAGGTAACGACCGTCATAGATGGATGCAAATGCGTTATGGAAGTTGTCAAGATTCTCGGTGTGTGCCTTGGTTCCGGTTGCATGGCTGAACTGTACCTCTGGGAACTCCTTGGCAGCCTCAATGATATAATCCTCATGACCGAAGCTGTCTGCAAAGATGAAGCTGCAGCCTGCATCTGCAAGCTCGCATGCTGCGTCATACGCTTCCTGACCTTCCGGGATGTTGGTCTTGCTGATCATCTCAACGCCAAGCTTGTCGCAAGCTTCTTTAGCGGCATTCATGAAGTTCAGGTCATACGTGGAGTTCTCATCGTGAAGGAAAATAAAACCAACCTTCATGCCGGCTGCAGCCGAGGCGGTCTCTTCGGTAGAGGCTTCCTCTGCAGCGGTCTCTTCGGTGTCAGCAGCTTCTGCGGTCTCTGTAGAATCTGCTGCAGCCTGGGTATCTGCGGAAGAACTGGAGCCGCAGCCAGCCAGAGCCGCTGCGCCAAGAGACATCGCAGCCAGTAAACTAACGAGCTTCTTTTTCATAATACTCCTCTCTCTGCGCTGCTTACATTACAGCAGGAGTGCGGATGCAGCGCAGACACGCCCCTGCCGGATACGGCAGCCGATTAATCACCATATCTTTTTCATATTCCGGCTGGCAACTAAAGACAGCCGGATGACTACCAGATTACTAGATATAGTACCTTTTTCAATTTCGCGGCTCAATCGTACATTTTATAGAAATTTTACAGGATTCTTATGTTTTTTTGGTAACTATGCGAATGCAAAGGGAGTGCTTCTGTGCCGCAGCCGGCACAGAAGCACTCCCTCTTTGGAGTTTATAATGTAAAAAATCAACCCTTTACCACAAAATTCAGGATCTTGCCGGGTACATAAATCTCCTTCACCAGCGTTCCCATTGCCAGGTACTTGGCAACGTTCTCGTCCTTTTTCGCTGTCTCCAGGACCAGCTCCTTATCGGCATCCGCCGGAATCTCAATGGTGCCGCGAAGCTTACCGTTTACCTGAACGCCCATCTTCAGAGTGCTGTCAACGGTCTTCTTCTCGTCATAAGCCGGCCATGCAGAAAGCGTGCAGAAGGTCTTGCCGTCCGGATTCATCCCCAGCATCTCCCACATTTCCTCAGTAAGGTGCGGTGCAAAGGGAGACAGAAGCTGAACAAAGACCGTGACATCCGCCTTCGTCACCTGACCTTCCTTGTAAAAATCGTTGGTCAGTGCCATGAGTGCAGCAATGGCCGTATTGAATTTCATGTTGTCGATGTCTTCCGACACCTTCTTGATGGTCTTATGGAGTTTGGACTCGAGCTCCGGATTCTCCTCTTTATCAGCGATCATCTCGGTAAAGCCGGCCACGCGCTCCAGGAAGCGTTTGCAGCCCTTTAAGGACTCATCGCTCCACGGTGCAGCGCTGCCGTAATCACCCATGAACATAACGTATGTGCGCAGCGTGTCTGCTCCGTACTGCTCTACGATATCCACAGGATCGATGACGTTTCCTCTGGACTTGGACATCTTCTGCCCGTCCGCACCAAGGATCATTCCCTGATAGGTGCGCTTCGCATACGGCTCCGGCGTATTCACCTCGCCGATGTCATAGAGGAAATGATGCCAGAATCTCGAATACAGTAGGTGCCTTGTCACGTGCTCCATACCGCCGTTGTAGTGATCGACCGGCATCCAGTATTCCAGCTTCTTTTTATCTGCAAAAGCCTTGTCGTTGTGCGCATCGCAGAAGCGAAGGAAATACCAGGAAGACCCAGCCCACTGCGGCATGGTGTCGGTTTCTCTTTTTGCCGGACCGCCGCACTTAGGGCAGGTGCAGTTCACAAA
>CAVBQH010000121.1:0-7010 GCA_963597485.1 Acutalibacteraceae bacterium | reverse complement strand
CTGCAGCTTCATCGGACAGCGGGCAGACGGTCGGTCTGCACCGGGAGAATCTGGAGGGGCAGACGGTAACGAGTGTCATGCCGGAGGATTATGTGGTGGAAACCTGTGTTCCGGGACCGGAATACGGCGTGGACGGCGCATATGTGGACGGGCAGTTCCGTATGGTCCTTTTAAGACGCAAGAAGAATACGCCGCCGCCCTACCGGCAGTGCGTGGGGTATTATTCGGTTCTGCCGGAAGAGGACCCGGTCTTTTACAAGAACTGCTGCCGGATGATGCAGAGGATGGGAGAGACCTTGGGCTTTAAAACCTGTGTGGTGCATGCGGATATCATTCAAAGGCGCTTGTCCGAGGAGCATCTGACCGGCGAACCCTTTGTCATTGAGACCTCGGCAAGGCCGTCCGGACACAACCTTTCCAATCTGTTCACTCCGCTGGCCAGCGGAGTGACGATTGTAGAGGATTTCCTGAAGCTGTCATTGGGAGAGCCTTCTGACGGACTCTTCCGTCCGAAGGCGGTAAAAAAGCTGCTGATCCGTTATTTTGATCTGACGCCCGGGAAAGTGGTAAAGGTCCCAGACAAGGAGGAGCTGCTGCAAAGATTCCCCCTTCTTTCCTACGAGTGCCGGATTCAGGAAGGGGATGTCCTTGCACCGGTGACGGACGGTGCGTCCGTCATGGGACGTGGGTACTATATTCTGGAGGGTGAGAGCGATACGCAGCTGGATCTTCTGGATGAGCAGCTCCGGTCCCTGTTTGTAATGCAGCCGGGCACTGCAGCGGGTCACGATGGAATAGAGCCGACAGCAAGCAGCGATTTCGAAACGGACGCGGAGGATAACAGGTGAAGAATCTTGCGATGATAACGGCCCGGGGCGGCAGTAAGCGCATCCCCGGCAAGAATAAAAGGCAGTTCTGCGGGAAGCCGATTCTCGCCTATTCTGTTGAGGCGGCGCTTGGGAGCGGCGCCTTTGATGAGGTGATGGTTTCTACGGATGACGATGAGATTGCAGAACTCGCACAGCGCTATGGCGCCTGTGTGCCATTCCGCCGCTCTGAGAGAACGGCTGGGGATTATGCGACAACGGATGAGGTGATTGCAGAGGTGCTGGAGGAGTACAGGAAGAGAGGACAGGAGCCGGAGAGCTTCTGCTGCATCTATCCGACGGCACCGTTTCTGACGCCCTCGCGGCTGAAGGAGGCCATGGAGCTTTTGAAGGAGCACGAATCTGTATTGCCGGTCACGGCCTTTTCCTATCCGCCGCAGAGGGGCTTTGTGGTGAAGGACGGCTGCGTGGTGCGGTGGATGCCGCAGTATGAGACGGCAAGGTCCCAGGATCTGGACAAAATATATCATGATGCCGGCCAGTTTTACGCCTGCCGCACGGAGGCATTTCTTCGCGGAATGACAACGGACGTGACGGATATGGTACCGCTGGTGCTTCCGGAGAGCGAGGTGCAGGACATTGATACGCCGGAGGACTGGAAGCTTGCAGAGCAGAAGTTTCTGCTGCTGAAGGAGCGGTAAGGGAGTGCAATGAAATCCGTGTTTCCTCGAGGCTTCCGGTGAATCATGCGTATGTGCAGAGGTTAAAGGAAAGAGATCTTCGGAAAAAAGGATTACTGTAAAGATAGAAGGGAACAGTCAGATGCAGACACCGTATTATGAAATTCAGGAGAGGAAGCTGGATGCGGACATCGCTCTTTTGCAGAACGCGCTGCAAAAGAGCTGGGGAGCCAATACCATTGCAGCCTGCTCGGTAAAGACGAATTCGCTGCCCTGGCTCCTGCATCACTTCATGGAAAAGGGACTTTGGGGTGAGGTGGTTTCCAAAAGTGAATATGAGCTGGTTCGCCGGCTTGGATTTGCACCCTCCCGGATTATTTACAACGGTCCCATAAAGGACCGCGATATTTTTGAGCAGGTGCTGCGGGACGGCGGGCTGGTAAATCTGGACTCCTCGGATGAGCTGAACTGGCTGGAGGAGATGGATGGGACGCGGAATCCGGAGAAGCTCCGCGTCGGACTTCGGATTAATGTGGATTATGCGCGTCTTGTGCCGTCGGAGATTCCGGCGGATGCGGAGGGAAGCCGGTTTGGCTACAGTGAGGAAAACGGCGAGCTGGAGCAGGTCCTGCAGAGGCTGCGTCGTCTGGAGTGCGTGGAGATAGTCGGTCTCCATCTGCATTCCTCCACTAAATCAAGATCCGTTGCCGCGTATGAGGCAGTGGCTGATTATGCAGGGAAGCTGGCGCAAACCTATGCGCTTTCAGAGCTTTGTTATGTTGATATGGGTGGCGGCTTCTACGGCGGTGTGGAGGGGAAACCGGATTTTCGTGACTATGTGCCGGCCATTGCCGGGCGGCTGCGGAAGTATTTTGACCCGGAAAGGGTAACACTGATCCTGGAACCGGGGGTTTCGATGGTGTCCTCGTCCTTCTCCTTCGTAACCGGTGTGCGTGATGTCAAGCACATCGGCAGCCACACATATGTTGTGACGGATGGCAGCAGGGTGAATCTGAATCCGCAGGTGACAAGGCGCTGGTATCCGCATCATATTGAGTACGGCGAAGGTACTGCAGAAGCGGTGTCTGTAAGGGAACGCATTCCTTCCCAGATGATTTGCGGGGCGACCTGTATGGAGTATGACCGTCTCTTTGAAATGACGGATGAACCGGAGCTGCAAAAAGGAGACCGGGTTATCTATGATCTGGCCGGCGGCTATACCATCTGCCTCACACCGCTGTTTATTCATTATTTTCCGGCGGTAGTGGTGCAGAAGGCGGACGGAACAACGTTCCTTGCCAGAAAGCCGTGGACGAATGAAGAATTCCTGGCGGGAAATTACTGGGAGGAAAATTGATGAATCAGGAAAATAAGAAATCTGCAAACAGACGTGCTGCATCGGCGCTGCGGATTGGAAACCGGATACTCGGGCCGGGAGAAAGAACCTATATTGTTGCGGAGATGTCTGCTAATCATCTGCAGGATTATAATCGTGCCATCGAGATCGTTCATGCTGCAGCGGAGGCAGGTGCCGATGCGCTCAAGCTCCAGACCTACACGGCAGATACCATAACGATTGAGAGTGATAAGCCGTATTTTCGCATTACAGGCGGTACGCTTTGGGATGGACAAACGCTCCACGGTTTGTATAAGGAGGCTTATACACCGTGGGAATGGCAGCCGGGGCTGATGGAGGAGGCCGAAAAGCTGGGAATGGACTGCTTTTCCTCTCCCTTTGACCCCACGGCGGTGGCATTCATGGAAGAGATGCATATGCCGGCCTACAAGATTGCCTCGTATGAGATCACGGACATTCCGCTGATTCGCCAGTGTGCACGAACGAAGAAGCCGGTTATTCTGGCGACGGGAGTGGCCCATGCGGAGGAAATTGCAGCCGCGGTGGAGGCCTGCCGGCAGGAGGGCAATGATCAGATTCTGCTGCTAAAGTGCGTCTCGGCCTACCCGACGCCCTACGAGGATGTCAATCTTCGGATGATGCCGGGGCTTGCAGAAACCTATGGGACACTGTGCGGACTTTCGGATCACACAATGGGGTCAGCTGTCCCCGTGGCAGCAGTGGCGCTGGGAGCCTGCATGGTGGAGAAGCACCTGACGCTGCGCCGCAGCGACGGAGGACCGGACGGTGCGTTCTCCATGGAGCCGGAGGAGTTTGCGGCGATGGTGCGGGACATTCGGTGTGTGGAGAAGGCACTTGGCCAGAGTGAATACCGTCTGACGCCGCAGCAGGAGGAGGAGCACTCCGGGGCACGGTCGCTCTTTGTTGTAAAGGATGTGCCGGAGGGAGAGGTCCTCACGGCTGGGAATGTCCGTTCCATACGTCCGGGCGATGGTTTGGCACCGGCCCGGATCGAGGAGATCCTGGGGAAAAGGGCGTCGCATGCACTGGAGCGCGGAGAGCCGCTGCGGGAAGGTGACTGGGTGCAGTAGGATACTGTAACCGGCGATTTTTGAAGAGATTTTAACCTGTGGCCGGTGACAAGCGGATAACGTGATTTGTGCAGAGAAAAGGCGGATGGAAGCGACCAAACAGAAAAAGTACATATGGATCCGTGCAGATGCCAATGAGGAGATTGCCTCCGGACATCTGATGCGAATGCTGTCCGTTGCAGAAAGCCTTCGCAGAGGCGGTGCGGATGTCCGCTTTATTCTGGCGGAGGAAGAGAGTCATAAGTGGCTGGAGAGGCTGGCAGGAGATGCGGAGCCGTTTGCGGCAGATGTTCTCGGTATTCCCTATGGAAGTGCGACGGAAGAGCTGGCACGGTGGGGGGCTTATTTATACAGCAAAGGAATCTCCCTGCCGGACTGGATTCTGGTGGATTCCTACGCAGTGACCAAGCCGTGGTTTAAGGAGCTGCGCAGATTATGCGATGAGGCGTCTGCGGTCAGAGACGGAAGAAGGCCGCGGATTGCGTACATGGATGATCAGATGGCATTTGATTCGCCGGTGGATCTGGTTATCAACTATGATCCGGATGCCGAGGAGCTTGCGAAATTCTACAAGGCGGCACCGATTCGTCTCCTGGGAGCGGAGTATGCACCGCTTCGGCAGCAGTTTGTCGGACTGACACCGATCGTGCGGAATTGCGTTCACAGGGTACTGGTTTCTACGGGAGGCACAGATCCGTACGGCATAGGGGAAACGCTCGAGAGCATTCTCCGGCAGACTGCAACGGCAAAGAATGCAGACATTGAAATCATACATATGGGTCCGGGGTATCCCAGAATTCGGGAGGTTGCCTCGTTTCTGACAACTTGTGATCTGGCTGTTTCCGCTGCAGGGACGACACTCTATGAGCTGTGCGCGGCAGGAGTTCCGACACTGGCTTTCTCCATGGCGGACAACCAGGTGGCATTTGCCGGGAAGCTTGCGCAGATCGGAGCAATGGACAACCTTGGTGATATTCGCGATCCTCTGATCCGAGAGGAACTGCCGGAGCGTGTCGCCTCTTGGCTACAGGAACGGTTGGAGGAAGGAAGGGAAACGCGCTTTGCGCAGGCGAAGCGGATGCATGCGATAACGGATGGGAACGGAAGTGACCGCATCGCCGAGGCGCTGCTGCGTGCAGATCTGTCATAGAGCTTGTTTTCTTTGTGATATAAAGTCAGCGAAACAAAAGCCATGTAGACAGGAAACGTGAGGAGTCCGAAACCGGATACCTCCGACGGAAACCGCCGCTGAAATATCTGTGGATGTAAATCAACGACAGAATATACCGGGCATGGAAGGACGTAAAAGAATGAATCAGAAACGGAAGCTTGGATACCAGCATACGATGTATGCATGCTTTATCGGCTATATTGTGCAGGCCGTGGTCAACGGCTTTGTACCGCTTTTGTTCGTAACATTTCAGAAAAGCTACAACATACCGCTATCGCAGATTACGCTCCTGATTACCATCAATTTTGCGTTGCAGCTGCTCATCGACTTGCTCTCTGCGATGTTCATTGACCGCATCGGATACCGAACATCGGTACTGCTGGCCCACGGATTTGCAGCCTGCGGACTGGCTCTTCTGACCGTGCTTCCGGAGGTAATTCCGGGGCATTTTGGAGGAATACTGATTGCCGTTTGCATTTATGCAGTTGGCGGCGGGCTGTTGGAGGTTCTGATCAGTCCGATCATCGAGGCCTGCCCTACGGACAATAAGGAATCGGCAATGAGTCTGCTGCATTCCTTTTACTGCTGGGGGGTTACCGGTGTTGTACTGCTGTCCACCGTTTTCTTTGCGCTTTTCGGCACACAGAACTGGAAGATTCTGACGCTGCTGTGGGTACTCATTCCTGTTGCAAACGGAATCTATTTCAGCAAGGTTCCGATTTACAGCCTCCAGGAGGAGGGAGAAACCGGCATGACCATGGGAGAGCTGGTGCGGGAAAAGCTTTTCTGGATTCTGATGCTGATGATGGTCTGCTCCGGTGCAGCAGAGCAGTCGGTCAGCCAGTGGGCGTCTACCTTCGCTGAGGAAGGCCTTGGCATCACCAAGACCGTCGGAGATCTGGTGGGACCCATGTCCTTTTCAATCCTTATGGGCCTGTCTCGTCTGCTCTACGGCAAATACGGGGAGAAATGGAATCTGGACCAGTGCATGAAATGGAGCACAGCACTGTGCGTTGTCTCCTACCTTTGCATTACGCTGATCCCGAACCCGATGATCGAGCTGGCTGCCTGCGGAATCTGCGGGTTCTCTGTCGGTATTATGTGGCCCGGAACCTTTAGCAAGGCATCAGCGGCCCTTCGCAGGGGCGGTACTGTACTTTTTGCACTGTTGGCTCTGGGCGGGGATCTAGGGTGCTCGGGCGGACCGACCGTGGTCGGCTTTGTATCCAGCCTGGCCGGCGGCAACCTGCGGATCGGCATTCTGGCTGCCATTGTATTTCCGACCGTTCTCTTTATCTGCCTCCTGGGAACAAAGCAGAAGACGAAGTCAGCATAGCATATCTCTAGCCGAACGACTTTGTCGTGGATCGTCACTTGGCAGAGGGTGGGTTCGACGAAAAAAATGCGGAATCCGCAAAAAAATCAGCTGCGTGCATTGTCCCTTTCTTTATTTTATCGTACACTTGTTTGTGAAAAAAATGCGGAATCCGCAAAAAAATCACGGAGGGCAAGGTGAAACAATATACGAGGAGGCAATATCTGGATCGATTGATTCAGAAAAGGGATAACGGACGCATTAAAATTATTACAGGGTTGCGTCGAAGTGGGAAATCGTATCTTTTGTTTACGCTTTACCGTCAGTATCTTCTGGATTTCGGTATTCAAGAAGATCAGATCATAGGACTTGCGCTGGACGAGATTGATAATGCAAAATATCGCAACCCATTGGAACTTAACAAAATCGTGAAGGAACGGATCACGGATAAAAGAAAGCGGTACTATGTATTCATTGATGAAATTCAGTTTGTCACTGAGGTGCAAAATCCATATGTAGATGACCCAAATGAAAAGCTGGGCTTCATTGATGTGGTGTTGGGATGGATG
>CAVBQH010000120.1:0-7020 GCA_963597485.1 Acutalibacteraceae bacterium | reverse complement strand
TGTCAACGCTGGTCAGCTTCTTCCGGCGCTTGCCGGCAATCTCAAAGGCCTTTTTCACAATGCGCCGAATCTCGTTTTCGTTGTACTGGAGGGTGTCAACGGCAGTTTCTACGCCGTCAATTTCCTTGGTCCAGCGATCGCCAAAGTACAGACCGCCGGTCAGCTCTCTGACGATAATCATGTCAAAATTACGGCCGCCCTCCTTGGATGCCAGCGGGCAGGAGGAAGCCAGCTCCGGGAACAGGTAGGCAGGACGCAGATTCGCGTACAGACCAAGAGCCTTTCGAAGAGCAAGAAGTCCGGCCTCGGGGCGCTTGTTGGGCGGAAGCTGGTACCAGGGAGACGTCTTGGCATCGCCGCCGATGGAGCCCATAAGAACAGCGTCGCTTGCCTTTGCAATGTCAATGGTTTCCTGGGTCAGAGGCTCACCGTAGCGATCGATGGAGCATCCTCCCATCAGGATGTCTGTAAAATGGATGGTATGTCCGTATTTGGCCGCAACCGTTTCAAGAACCTTTCTGGCTTCATCAACGATCTCCGGGCCGATTCCGTCTCCTTTGATAACGGCAATATTCATTTCCATAAAACTGAATCTCCTTATAATATGCAGAAAGAAGGCTCTTTCGCCTTCTTTCTGCTCCGCATGAATAAGGGGAGAAACCTCTCTCCGTTATTTGGACTTCTTATCGTCAGCCTCTGCAGCAGCATCCTCCGGCTTCTCAACCTGTACAATGGCTGCCTTCTGCATCGGAATACGGCAGTTTTTGTTATTTCCGAATTCGACGATCACTGTGTCATCATTCATATCAACAATGATTCCGTAAAACCCTGCCGTAGTCAGAACGCTGTCGCCGACAGCAACGGTAGCGAGCATGGATTCCTTCTGCTTCTTTTCCTTGCTCTGAGGACGAATAAGGAAGAAATAGAAAAAAGCAACCAGGATGACAATATAAATGATTGCAATCATGCTGGAGCTGCCGGTAGCGCTAAGAAACATAAGTGACATTGAAAAATCCTCCTAATTTTGCCAATTTTCATCTACTATACATCAAACATTGGAAAAAACATAGCTTTTTCATCTGTAACTATTCAGAGCCCATTCGCAAAATCGCTGCTCCGCAGCTTTCCTTTTGCTCATGTGGCGTTCTCGCCAAATAAATTTGCAAAAATGTGCTCGTTAATGCAAGCATTACTCGCTCATTTTATGCAAATTTGCTTGGCTCTGAATAGTTACAGAAGTTACGGAGTTCCCTGTAAGTCCTGAATCTTGTTTTTCTTATATACAGGATAGATTCCTGCATCAATGGCATCCCGAATTTCCTGCATCAGGTGGTTGTAAAAATACAGATTGTGCATGACGCAGAAACGAAGTCCCAGGGACTCCTGCGCCTTCATAAGGTGGCGAATGTAGGCTCTGGAATATCCGCCGCGGCAGACCGGGCACCCACAGTGCTCATCAATGGGCCGCATATCCTTCTCATAGGCTGCATTGCGGATATGAAGAGTTCCGTGATCCGTATAGAGGTTGCCGTGCCGTCCGTTGCGTGAAGGGTACACGCAGTCAAAGAAATCAACGCCGCGGTCCACCGCCTCCAGAATATTCTCCGGTGTACCAACGCCCATGAGATAAGTGGGCTTATCCTGCGGAAGGTGCGGTACCACCTCGTCCAAAATGCCATACATCTGCTCGTGCGTCTCGCCCACGGCCAGACCGCCCACGGCATAGCCGTCCAGATCCATTTCAGCAATCTGTTTGGCATGATCTACGCGAATGTCCGGGTAAATGGCTCCCTGGTTGATGGCGAACAAAAGCTGATGCGGATTCACGGCATCCTCTTCCTGCCGAAGCTCCGCCATTTTCGTTTTGCACCGGGCCAGCCACCTGGTGGTGCGCGCCACAGAATCAGCAACATACGCTCTGTCGGCCAGAGCCGGTGCGCACTCGTCAAAGGCCATAGCGATGGTAGAGCCTAGATTTGCCTGGATCCGCATTGATTCCTCCGGTCCCATAAAAATACGGGCCCCGTCCACATGGGAATGGAAGGTTACTCCCTCCTCCTTGATCTTGCGGATCTGCGCCAGAGAAAATACCTGAAATCCGCCGGAGTCGGTCAGAATCGGCCGGTCCCAGGTGGTAAATTTATGCAGGCCGCCCAGCTCCTTAATGGTTGCATCTCCTGTTCGTACGTGGAGATGGTAGGTATTGCTGAGCATCACCTGCGTCTGAATGCTCCGAAGATCCGAAGCAGAAAGGCCGCCCTTGATGGCACCGGCAGTAGCCACATTCATGAACACCGGCGTTTCGATAACGCCGTGCACGGTGGTCATGTGGGCATGCTTGGCCCTTCCGCATGTATTTACAATCTTATACGTGTAATCCTGCTGTGGCATGAGAACCCCTTTCATAAAACGCCCGTACATTGTCTGCCTTTGCTGACATGTTCGAGAGCATGGCATCCAGAATGGTCAGCGCGCACATGGTCTCGCAGACCACAACAGCTCTAGGCACTACGCACGGATCGTGACGGCCGTGAATGAACAGAGCCTTCGGTGTGCCGTCCTGCATAACGGTTTCCTGGGGCTGTGCGATGGACGGCGTCGGCTTAAAGGCAGCCGTCAGCACAATGTCGGAGCCATCCGAAATGCCGCCCAGAATGCCGCCTGCATGGTTGGTCCTTTTGCAGATAATGCCATCCTCATTGGTATAGAAGGCATCGTTATTTTCCGACCCCCTTGCGTAAGCAGCGAACATGCCGTCTCCGATCCCGACGGATTTGCAGGCATTGATGCCCATCAGTGCGTCGGCAAGCCTTGCGTCCAGCTTCTGGAGTGTCGGATCACCGATTCCGGCAGGGACGCCCCGTATTCTTCCCTTAATGATTCCGCCGATGGAGTCCTGCTCCTGACGGCAGGCATCTATGAGAGCCGCTGCCTGTGCATCCGCCTGTGCGTCCGGCATACCGGTCAGCGAATTCCAGATGTTGTCCCGGTCAAACCGCTCCGGATCAATGACGACATCGCCAATGGCCGCTGTATAAAAACAAAAATCAACGCCCAGCTCCATCAGAAACTTTTCGGCAATGGCCCCGGCAGCCACTCGTGCCGCTGTCTCCCTTGCCGAGGAGCGCCCGCCGCCCCGGTAATCCCGAAAACCGTATTTGCAGTCATAGGTATAGTCTGCGTGGCCCGGTCGATAGCAGTCTGCGATTTCACTGTAATCCTTTGAATTCTGATTGTTGTTGCGAATCAGCAGCGCAATAGGCGTGCCTGTTGTTTTCCCTTCGAAGGTACCGGAAAGGATCTCGACCAGATCCTCTTCCTTCCTGGGAGTTGCGAGGCGGTTCCGTCCCGGCTTTCTGCGATCCAGGAACCGCTGAATATCCTCATTGTCCAGTTCCATGCCGGACGGAAATCCATCCAGCACAGCACCAACCGCCGCTCCATGCGATTCCCCGAAGGTTGTGACCCGGAGAATATTTCCAAAATATGATCCTGCCATAATCTACTCCTGCTCCTGTGTCAGCTTGTGGAAAATCACGCAGTTGGGCTTATCCACATGAATTTCCTTGCCCTTCATAATGATCAGTCCCTTTTTCAGATCGCAGGTAAAAAAGGTCATGGTGTTGGATTCATGATTCAAAGATACCAGGTGACGGTTGTCCGGGAACAGAGCGCAGTCCTTGGGATAATCGCCGGAAACCGGAAGGCACAGAATCTTGGAAAGCTCTCCGGTCTTCTCGTTGATGGAGAAAATGGCGGTGGAATTATCGCCGGCGTTCGAGGTGACCAGATAATGAAAGTCTTCCGAGAGATTGAGTGCCGAGGCTGCTGCATCCGATGCATGGTAATTGTTCAGCGTAGAAACCGACTGCACCTTTTCAAAATCAGGCTCTCCGTGGTGCTCTTCATAATGAAATACATCAATGGAGCACTTCATTTCATTGACAATGTACAGGAAACGTCCGTCCTTGGAGAACTTGATGTGCCGCGGTGCGGAGTCAAGCTCTCCGTGGATGATATCCACCTGCTTGATCTTGCCGGAAACCGGATTGAAGGCATAGACATTGGTATGATCAAGTCCAAGGTCTGCTGCGCACAGATATTTATTGTCCCGTGTCATCTTCACGCATTGTACATGCGGACGGAAATTGCGCTCGGCCACGGAGCCCATGCCCTTATGATACACTTCATCGGTGATCTGCCCGATCTCACCGGTTTCCGGATTTAAGCGCAGAACTGTGATCTTCCCGTCGTGATAACCTGCAACAAAAAGCCAGGAATCCGTATAATCGGTCGAAAGATACGAACCGCGCATTCCGTTGATGGATGCTTTGTTGATGAATTCCAGATCACCGCCCTTGACGATTCTGTAGGACTCTACGCCAAAGTCTGTGATGGAATACAGGAATTTTTGATTATGGGAAATCGTCACATAGGAGGAATTGGTGATTTCCACCTTGTCCTTCTCATAAAAATATCCTTTATCCATATCCACATCAAAAATGCGAATGCCGAAATTATCCTTCATTGCCGTGGTATATGCGGAAACAT
Source organism: Acutalibacteraceae bacterium (assembly GCA_963597485.1). Lineage (GTDB taxonomy): Bacteria > Bacillota > Clostridia > Lachnospirales > Lachnospiraceae > CAG-791. The sequence goes on along the minus strand of CAVBQH010000120.1, from coordinate 2,469 downwards.
AGGCAACATACTTGGATGCCGACATATTCTTACCTCCTCTGTACCCTAAATCATTCCTGGAATCCCAGCAGTCCTGCGACTGCGAACTCGCAATTACTGCAGCTGTTTGCTGCCGAACCAGTCCTGCGTTTCGTGGATGGTGCGCACGACAAAGTCATTCTTTTCTGTCAGCTCTGCTTCAATGATGCTGCAGTTGCCGATTCCCTGATTCCAGATTTCATCCAGCTCCAGATAGTGAAGCAGAACCAGCATAACACGCATTGCGCACCCGTGACACCCCACAAGAACACTTTCTCCCGGCCTTGTCTGTTTCATATCTTCGAGAAAGGAGGAAAGCCTCTGCTCAATTTCAGCAAAGGATTCCGCACCGTCGGGTGCCACATACTCGGACGGATGATCAAATAAATGTCCCGCCAGAGGCGACTCCTTATCAAAGGCTGTTCCGTCCAGAGGACCGAAATTCATTTCCATCAGCCGCTCATCCAGATGAAACTGCGAGCGGGGAAGTCCGGTTATGATTTCCACGGTTCTTGCTGCCCGGTCGATCGGACTGGAATATATTGCATCAAAGGTAATTCCCAGCTCCCGGATTCTTTCCCGGGCTTTTCTTGCCTGTTCCTCTCCGTTTTCATCCAAAGAGGTATTCACCTGTCCCTGAAACAGATGCCTGGCATTCCAGGATGTTTCACCGTGTCGAATGATATACAGCTTCATAAATCCTGGCTGCTCCTTTCATTGCCCTTTACGGCAAGACGATTGATCTGCGAAGCAACGTATCCGGCTCCGTACCCATTATCAATATTGACAACTGTAATGCCGTTTGCACAGGAATTGAGCATCGTCAAAAGTGCCGAGATTCCGTGCAGATTCGCACCGTACCCCACGGAGGTCGGAAGCGCGATGACGGGATTCTCCACAAGACCTGCCACAACACCGGCCAGCGCTCCTTCCATGCCGGCCGCCGCAACGATCACATTGGCGCGGCGAAGCTGTGGAAGCTGAGCCAAAAGCCGGTGAAGCCCGCTCACGCCGACATCGTAGAGGCGCTCTACATGATTCCCGAGAAATTCTGCAGTCTTTGCCGCCTCCTCTGCCACCGGTATATCCGCGGTTCCGCCGCAGCATACGGCGATGCAGCCGAGCCTTTCAGGCGAAGGTTCCGTGGCACTTAAGATTCGGGAGACAGGGTCATAAACCACTTCCGGCAATACAGCGGCCACAAGCTCTGCCTGGTGCGCGCTGGCCCGGGTACCCATGACTTTCCCGTTTTTTTCATACAGCGTTTTGAAAATGTCCGGGAGGAAGGCATCGTCCTTACCGGGACAATAGACCACCTCCGGATATCCGGAACGCGCCTGGCGATGAAGGTCAAGCCTTGCATAGCCATGTCCCTCTTCGCCCAGAACCTCATACGGCTTTTCCTGAAAAAAACGCTCTGCCTCTTCGGCGGATATCTCGCCTTTTTGTACCTTTTCCAGGACCTCTCTGGAAGTCATTTTCACCTCACCGCTTCTGCAGCCCATCCTGCTGCCGCACAACACAACGAATGTAATCAGCTTTCCTTTTGCAGTACTGCGGCAACCGTTTCCTTATCCAGCGTTTCGTTCATGCTGCCGGTACGATATCCCTGTAAATCCATTGTGACATAGGCAAACCCATAGGAACGAAAGGCCTCCGTGATAACATTTCTCTTCTCTAAAAGAGCATTAAACTCCTCCGGCATAACCTCGATCCTGGCCAGCTTGTCATGGATACGTACGCGAAGCTGATGAAAGCCAAGCTCCAAAAGGAACTCTTCTGCCTTATCCACCATAGAAAGTTTTTCTTCGGAAATGGTCTCACCGTAGACGAAACGGGATGCAAGACAGGCATAGGACTGCTTGCGCCAGGTGGGGAGTCCCAGTTCCTTTGAAATTTCCCGAATTTCGTCCTTGCAAAGACCTGCCTCGCGGAGAGGAGAACGAATTCCCAGCTCCTTTATGGCAAGCATTCCGGGACGGAAATCCCCCAGATCATCGGTGTTGGAGCCTTCTGCCACAAAGGCAAGATCATGCTCACCGGCGATCTTGAGAATCCCCTCGAACAGGGAGTGCTTGCAAAGATAACAGCGGTTTACCGGATTCTCCCGGTATCCGGGCACGTCAATCTCGCCGGATTCAAAAACGATCTGACGAATATTATGCGCCCTGCAGAACGCGGCAGCTTCCTTTGCCTCCCGAGAAGGAAAGGTTTCAGAGGCGGCGGTTACGGCAACGGCCTTCTCGCCGAGGACATCGCCGGCCACCGTCAAAAGCAGTGTGGAATCCACACCGCCGGAAAAGGCAACGGCGACGCTCCCCATCTGCCCAAGAAGCTCCCGGAGGGCATTGTATTTGCGGCTGGTTGTTTCTTTCAGCATTACAGAAATCCTCTAAATGTATCTGTTCAGCACCTGCCACATTTCAACGTGAATTGACTGCTTGCAGGCAA
>CAVBQH010000119.1:0-7040 GCA_963597485.1 Acutalibacteraceae bacterium | reverse complement strand
GCACAATACAATGGAGGCGGATCCGCTCAGAAAGAGCGGGGTCCTAAACAGTTACCTGTCTGATTAGAAATGAACCTGAATAAGAGAGCCCTCGCTGCCAGCTGTATTGCCGGTAGCGGGGGCTCTTTCATCTTTAAGAACTTTCTCCGTAAGAGATGTGATTCGCACGGAGTAATTACAAACGGAAGCGGTTTAATGCACGCAGCCTTGGGAGCGAGTGATGGCCAGACACAGCAGCCTTGCAAAATAGAAAATAATGCCGCACCAGCCGGAGCAGGCAAGGAGGATAACAGTTTCCTGCGGATGAAGCAGTAAAACCTGTTCCATCACCATGCAGATGCAGGCTCCGATCAAGAAACCGACCAAAAGGCCAAGAGCCAGAAATGTGTGTAAGCGATTGTTCATGACGTTCCCCTTTCCAGGATCCGATTGGGATGCAATCCGTGGATCCTTTGGCGGCGGATCTTGTGCAGAACCTGCTGGATTTCGCCGTCCTCTTTAGTCTAGAGAAGGAAAGAATCAGAAACTATCGCAGTGAGGTTATGAAATTGTAAGAATCAGGTTAAATGCGGTAACTATTCAGAGCCCATTCGCAAAATCGCTGCTGCGCAGCTTTTATGGCAGTGAATTGCTGCGCCGGATTGCACAGCATCCACAGCGGCAAAGGGAGAGTCAGGCCTTTTGCTCGCTCCAGATATCGGCCCATGTGCTCGAAATAGACCCGCGCTTGCAGCTTCGGAAGATGTAGAAGGCATTGATATAGTAGAGGACTGCGAATAAAAGGACTCCGATCAGGCCGGAAGTGTCCGGAGCGTTGGTCAGGACACCGCCGCTGGTCTGCAGGTCCAGCGAGAGGAAGTCTATGGCATCGTTAAAGGCATGCAGGAAAATGGTGATCCACATGTTACCGGTTCGCATATAGATGGCAGCGAACAGGAATCCGACACCGGTGGCATAGATCACCTGAACCAGTGTGCTGACGGGATCTGCTCCGGCAAACAGGTTCAGGCTGTGGATCAGTCCGAAGCCAAGACCGGTGAATAAAAAGACGGGGAGAACCAGCTGCTCTCGCTTACGGCTTCTCATTGCAATGGAAATCGGGATAATGCGGAACAGAGTTTCTTCGGTGATGCCGGGCTCAATGCCCATAAACAGCGCAGTCCAGGGGCTTCCGAAGGAGGCTTGCTCGATGATGGACAGGATAAATGTAATGCTTGCGGTCACCAGAACGCTGCAGCCAAGGAGGATTCCTTGGCCGGTATTGTTGATGCGGAAAAAGCGGTGCAGCTGCCCGCGCCGCCGCAGCCAGAAAATCAGTACGAAGAGTACATGAGCCGCGATTGTTGCGATGGAGGTGAGAACCTCCATATCAGAGGCATAGCTGGGGCTTAGAGTTCCGTCTCCGCCCAGAAGATACACGAGGGCGGCAATCAGGTTGAATACCAGCATAAAAGCAAAGTAGAAAACCTCGAGCTGCAGCATGTACAAGATCATCAGGACGATAGCATGCAGTACCGGATGTGAGTCTGCCCATTTATTCCATTTGTTTTTCATTGTTCCCTTTTTCATAACAATCCTTTCCCTTTGTTCGCCTGCCAATTTCAATTTCTTTAGCACAATTTTAACATACATCCTGAACGTCCGCAGTGAATGACAAAAATGTCTACAGGTCACTGGACTGCATCTTTCGGAATGCGGAGGGAGAAGAACCCTTTTGCTTTCGGAAGGCTTTGGTGAACGCGGCACTGGAGGAAAAACCGGAACGAAAGGCAACCTCGGTGACGGAAATGGCCGGATCCATAAGAAGCTGCTCTGCCAGCGAAATCCTTTTGCTCAGAAGGTACTGATAAAAGGACATGTCCGTATAATCACGGAACAAACGCTCAAAGTAGAACTTCGAGAAGCCGGCAAAGGAGGCAGCCTGATCCAGGGACAAATCTTCACTGCAGTGCAGGGAAATATAGCTGCAGATCTTCTGCATAGCTTCGTTATGCGCCAGCGCCCGTGAACGATCCGCATTGCCGGAGGATGACTCTGCAAACAGAAGCTTGCTGTGAGACAGAAGAGAGAGCATCTCCAGCGTTTTGGCATAGATGGATGCTTCCATCAAAAGCGGACTTTGCAGGTACAGATCCTTGATCTCCAGCAGATAGTGGTGCAGCGGATCGTGGATCAGCGAAGCGTTCTCCTGCGTGATAAGGCAGCTGGGGGAAAGCTTGGAAAGGACGGTCTCTAAGCCGCTGATCTCGCGAAGGGGAGACAGACTGATCTGGAAAATAATGCGTATTCCGCTGGGCGAGGCCAGGAGATCATGAATGGTTCCGGGAGCGATGAACAGCATGTCACCCGGCTGCAGCTGATAGGCTGTATCGGCGCAGATGACGCGGTAGCTGTCCTGCAGCGGACACAGCACCTCCATATCGGTGTGCCAGTGCGGAGGATAGTGTTCACATTCATCGTTTACGTATAATCGAATATGGGTATCCGGCTTGTAATTGACGGTCTCATGGATGCCGTTCAGTGTCTCAATCATAATTATATTCTTTCTTTGGGGAAACGCTGATGAAAGCGTGGATTTGCGCTGCGAAGCAGCAAACTCCTTTACAGACGGTTTTATTGCGCAGAAATCGATGGCAAGAATTGAAATATAAAATCTTGCCATCACTGTTATAACACAAAACAACAAAAAGCACGGAAAACTTTTTGAAAATAAAGGAAAAACGCACGGAATAGACATGCCAATATTTTGGGCTGTGTAAAAATACACAATTAAACACGAGGACAAATGTGAATTCTGTACTATGTGACGTGAAAAAAGGATAATGGAAAGCAAGAAATGACAAATAAAGAACAAGATAGTTTATGCGCATATTGCAAAAGGTTGCTACCATATGGTGCATAGAATTTGTTCGTTCTGCTGAGGCGGGACAATACAAAATGCCATTAGGCATAGCAAGGGAGGAAGACAATGAAGAAACAAATCGCATTATTGTTGACAGCAGCAATGACAACGTCGCTTCTGGCGGGGTGTGCTGTTTCTACGGATACAGGAAGCTCTGGAACATCGTCGGATGCCGCTGCTTCGGAATCGGCAGAGGCAGATGCATCGGCATCTTCGGATACGACGGCATCCTCCGGAACCGCTGAGGAAATCACCTGGATGTTCTGGGATGATCTGACAGCTACGGAGGATTTGATCTCTCAGGGCTATCAGCAGACAGTGGAGCGTTTCAACAAGGATTATGAGGGTGTTTACCATGTGACTCCCATTACTACAAATCTGGAAGAGTATTACACAAAGCTGAACGCTCTGGTTGCTTCGGGCGAGACACCGGACGTATTTATCGTAAGTCCGGGACCGAATCTGGATGTATATGTTGAGCCCGGGATTGCAGCAGACTTAACCAGCTATCTGGAGGCAGACGGCTGGAAGGATTCCTTCTCCAGTGATGCGGTTTTTGCACAGCAGACCTACGACGGAAAGATTTATGCAGTTCCGCTGAACATTGCAGCTGCCTGCGTTTTCTACAATACAGAGATGTTTGAGAAGGCCGGATGCGAGGTTCCGACAACCTGGGACGAGCTGATCGAGGATTGCCAGAAGCTGCAGGATGCCGGCTACACACCGGTTACCATTTCTGCAGGAACAGCATGGTGCCTGTCTATGCTGGCCGGATATCTTTGCGACCGTGAGGGCGTAGACCTTACAAAGGTAGAATCCGGTGAGGAGAGCTGGAACAATGAGAAGACGGTAGCAGCCGGTGAGAAGCTTCTGGAGCTGGCACAGTACTTCCAGCCTACAGCAGCAGGCGACACCAACGATGTAGCAACAGCAGCTTTCTACAATGAAGAGGCTGCAATCCTGATCCAGGGCTCCTGGGCAATCGCACAGATGAACGGCAATAATCCTGACATCGAAGCAAAGTGCGGCGTATTCCAGTTCCCGGCCATCGATGGCGGCAATGATTCCGGACGTGTTATTGCAAAGTCTGACTCTCTTGCAATGAGTGCAACCACGGAGCATCCGGAGGCAGCCATTGCCTTCATGAAGTACTTCACCGATGAGACCGCTCAGAAGTACACCGCTGAGGTTGGCGGAAAGATTCCGGTAACCAATGTAGAGTACGATGCCTCTAAGGCACCTCAGCAGCTGTCTTATGTAATGGATGTATTCCAGAACGCTTCGGCAACCTTTGGCTTCTACAATGAGTCTCTGGCAACAACAGAGGCCGGCTCCAAGTTTGATGACACCATGGTTTCCATGTACCTGGGAGATTACACTCCGGAAGAAGCCTTCCAGTCCATCGAAGACTGGTATGCAGACAGCAACCCCGGCGGAGTTCGCGGATAAAGTAATAAGAAGGTACCTGTTGTGAATTTGCCTGCAAGCAGGGGGGTCACATTGAAATGTGGCAGGTGCTGAACGGGTATAAATAAAGCGGCGGGACCGACCGAGCAATCGGCGGTTCCGCTTTCTTTCATCAAGACTAATCGGTATACGACAACAAGCAATAAACTCCTGCAGTTTAGGGAGATAGATAAAGGAGCAGAGATGGATAAGCTCTTACGGAACAAAAAAGCAATTGCCCTCTTTGTGGGGCCGGGATTCATACTCTTCACATTGGTTCTGTTCATTCCCATTTGTCAGTCGATCTATTATTCCTTTTGTGATTACAATGCGCTGACACCGCCGCAGTGGATCGGCCTGAAGAATTATCAGCAGCTGTTAAAGGATGAGACCATGGGACTGGCACTCAAGAATTCCCTGTTTTTCCTGATCTTCTCCTGCGTTTCTCAGCTGCTCATGGGCCTTATACTGGCGGGACTTCTGACGAATATTCCCCGCGGCCGCAATCTGTTTAAGAATGTAATCTATCTGCCTTGTGTTCTTTCATCCTCTGCACTGGGACTTTTGTGGATGTTCATTTTCAGTCCGAAGCTGGGCATCAATCAGCTTTTGCAGAAATTCGGAATGGATGGCCCGCTCTGGCTGATGGATACGAAGGGCTTTATCATCCTTCCGATGCGCGTTATTGCCTTTGTGGCGCTGTGGCAGTATGTCGGACAGTCCATGATGCTGTACATGGCTCAGATTTCCGGCATTGACAAATCCCTGTACGAGGCATCCTACATTGACGGATGCACCAAGGTACAGACCTTCCGTCATATCACGCTTCCCTTGATCAAGCCGATGGTTGGGACGGCGATGAGCCTGAATGCGATCGGATCGCTGAAATTCTTTGATCTGGTGTACAACATGACCGAAGGCGGTCCCAATCACAAGACCGAGGTCCTTGCAACACACCTGTACACGCAGGGCTTCAAGTATTTTAAATACGGATACGCCAGCGCCATCGGCGTGGTTCTTTTGATCCTGTGTCTGTTGGTGACCTTCCTCATAAGCAAGCTTTTTAAGGATGACAACACGTGAGGGGAGGAAGAATAAAATGACAAAAATGAATGCTGCAAAGAAAACAAAGGAACATAAGGTAAAGGAAAAAATACACTGGACGCCGGCACTGGTGCTGATTTACATTCTGCTTGTATTTATGCTGGTGATTTATCTGGCTCCGCTCCTGTGGACACTGATGGTATCCTTTAAGACCAACAAAGAAATCTTTGATGCGCCGTTTGCGCTTCCGACGGTCCTTCAGCTGGGCAACTACATTGTGGCGTGGACCGCAGGTCACCTGGGAACTGCGACAATGAACTCCTTCATCGTATGTGTTGTGACACTGGCGCTTTCCATGGTTCTGGGGGCGATGATCTCCTTTGCCATTGGTGTGATGCGGTGGAAGGGGTCCGCTGCAATGCTGACCTATTTCATGATGGGAATGATGATTCCGGTGCACTGCGTGCTGATTCCGCTTTTTACGCGCTTTGCCAAGATGGGACTTTCCAACAGTCTGATCGGATTGATCATTCCGTATCTGACCTTTTCCCTGCCGGTAACCATCTTCATTATGACCGGATTTTTTCGCAGCATGCCTCATGAGCTGGTGGAGTCAGCCTGCATTGACGGAGCGAACATTTACCAGATCTTTGCCAAGGTTGCGCTTCCTCTGGCAAGAACCGGATTCTTCGTCACCGGTCTTATGACGTTTGTGGGCAACTGGAATGAGCTGCTGCTGGCAATGGTATTCATTTCCGATGATACCAAGAAGACGCTGCCGGTTTCACTGTCAAAGTTTGTAGGGCCGTATAATACCAACTATTCGCAGATGTTCGCCGCGATCGTTCTGGCGGTGGTCCCGACCATTATTGTTTACTGCTGCTTCAGCAACCAGATCGTTGACGGTCTGACAGCCGGCGCGGTAAAGGGCTGATACGGTTTAACATATCTTTTACATTCCGGAGATTCTGAATTTAACAACGTTCCCTTAGGATGAGCACTGTCGAGCAAGCAAGGTCTGACAAGACCTGGACGCTTCGCCCGGCAGTGCTTTTTACGTATTTCGTTTGTTGCCGCAAAGGCGCGGCAGAAAAAGGAGATTATGATGAAACTTCAGAAACTGACGGGAACTATGATCGCAGCAGCACTCGCAGCCGGCATGCTGGCCGGGTGCTCTTCTTCAAACGCAGCAGATACCGCTGCTGAGACAACAGCAGCATCCACAGAGGCTGCATCCACCGAGACCGCTGCAGAGGAGGCTTCCACGGAGACGGCAGCAGAGAGCGTAAGCGGTGAGGTTACCGCAGCAGGATCCTCTGCACTTCTTCCTCTTGCACAGGCAGCCGCAGAGAAATTTATGGATATCAATCCGGACTGCGTTGTTACTGTAAACGGCGGCGGATCCGGCGAGGGCCTGAAGCAGGTTGCAGACGGCGCCATCGACATCGGTAACTCGGACGTGTATGCCGAGGAGAAGCTCGATGCCGGCGCGGCAGCAGGTCTTGTTGATCATGAGGTATGCGTCATCACCATGGCACCGGTTGTTAATGCAGATCTTGGCGTAACGGATCTCACAACCGAGCAGCTGACCGATATCTTCACCGGCAAGATCACCAACTCGAAAGAGGTTGGCGGACCGGACGAGGAG
>CAVBQH010000118.1:0-7211 GCA_963597485.1 Acutalibacteraceae bacterium | reverse complement strand
CAGAAAGCCAATCCCCTTCGGTCCCCCCAGCTTGTGCGCGCTGACAGACAGAAGGTCCACATCCAATGCCCTCACATCGATCAGAAGCTTCCCATAAGCCTGCACCGCATCCGTGTGAAAAAGGATTCGATGCCCCGTCTCTGCCTCTGCACGGCGCACCACAGACGCCAGCGCAGCGATATCCTCAATGGTCCCGATTTCATTGTTGGCCAGCATCACCGACACGAGGAACGTATCCGGATGGTTCTCCAGCTTTTTTTCAAGTGCCTCCGCCTGCACGAAGCCTCGGCTGTCCACCGGAAGATAAGACACGCTCACGCCCCGGCTCTCCAGATATTCACAGGTATGCAAAACGGCATGATGCTCGATCTGTGTGGTGATGATATGCCCTTTTTCTTCCCCGCTTCCCAGCTGGCGCAGCGCTTCATAGGCTCCGATGAGTGCCCAGTTGTCCGCCTCTGTTCCGCCCGAGGTGAAAAATATCTCCTTCCAGTCCGCACCAATGGTTTCTGCCAGCACCGTTCTGGCGCCGTCCAGTCTCGCCCTTGCCTGCTGCGCGGCCGGATAGGAGGGACTCGCATTGCCGTAAATGCTCTGCATGGCCTCTGTCATCTGCGTCAGCGCCTGCTGCCGCATGGGACATGTCGCTGCGTGATCCAGATAAATCATGACATCCTCCGCAATCCCTTAGGATAGTGATTTCGAAGCATTCCGCCCGAAGCCTTTCCCCAGCCAAGGGAGATTCCTTCCGTTGTAACAAGAACCCAGCCCTTCTGCGCCGGATCACAGGAAAGCGATTCTCCGCGAAGAAACCGCTCCGCATCCGCGCTCCCTGCCGGAAGCTCCATGGTCTGGCAGACCTCCTCCGCATGAAGGCTCATAGCCAGCGAATGGGACGGCACAAAGCGTCCCTTCTGCATGGTTCCAAGCCACAGTCCCGGTCGAAGTACTCGCAGGCCATCCGTTGCGATCCGCTCTCCGTAAGGCATGAGGTACAGCTCCTCCCCAAAGCGCTTTGGAACACTGCCCGCTCTCTGCGCAATATGCAGAAGTGCATCCTCCCGGAGCGTCTCCCGCAGGAAGCTGCGCGCCGCCGTCAGCATCTCCTCGCCGGAGCTGGCAGCGAGGCCGTTCTCTTTTCTGCTCACGGTCCGTTTGCCGCTCTTGGACTTGCCGCGGCCGCCGGCCGTGCGCTTCTCGCCGGGAAAAGACATCATAAAGTCCGCTGCCCCCGTGGAAGGAGCCGGCTCTGAACGTCTCGTTCCCTCCTTTATAAGGACCGCCGCGAAATGTCCCTCTCCGTCCAGGCGGTGCGGCCATAAGCGGATTGTCTCCGCCATCTCCTGCATCGCCGCATTGCCGATGCCGCCGGCGCTCCATTCCGGCCGCCCGCAGGAAAAACCAAACTCCCGCATGCGCTCCCCCAGCTCTTCCGGTACATTCCATACAGTGAATTCCGGATGACGCCGGCAAAAGTCAGCAATGGTCTGCTCATCCTCCTCCGGCGCAAAGGTGCAGGTGGAATACACAAGTCTTCCGCCGCGCCCCACCATTTTGGCCGCCTGATCCAGGATCTGCTCCTGCCGCGCGGCACAGGTCCGCACGTTTTCCACACTCCACAGCTCCAGAGCCTGTTCCTCCTTGCGGAACATCCCTTCTCCCGAGCACGGAGCATCTACAACCACGCAGTCAAAGAACGATGCAAAATGCTCCGCCAGATGCTCCGGCGTTTCGTTGGTTACGATTGCATTCGGGATTCCCATACGCTCCACGTTCTGGGACAGGATACGGGCCCGCTGCGGGTGGATCTCGTTGGATACCAGAAGCCCCTCCCCCATCAGCATTCCGGCCAGCATCGTACTCTTGCCGCCGGGTGCCGCACACAGATCCAGAACCTTTTCTCCGGGCCCCGGCGCCGCCAGGGTCGCTACAGCCATGGCACTTGGCTCCTGCAGGTAATACAGCCCCGCCTCATGCAGCGGCGATTTGCCGGGCCGCTCCTCCTCCGGATAATAAAAGCCATAGGATGCCCACGGAATGGGACGAAGCTGAAGATTTTCCAGCACCGCCGGTACTCTTGCATGCTCCTCTTCCCAAGGATAGCCCAAACTCTGACTCTGCATCGGAGGATCCGTCTCCGGTCCTCTCTCTCCGGAGTTTCCGTTCGGGGAGCATTCCCACTCTGCGGGGAGCTTGAGCGGATTCAGGCGCAGACCTCTTGCCCGCGGCTTCTCATAGGAGGCTCGAAATTCTTCGTACTCCGCATCTCCCAGAAGCGCTTTCATTCGATTTTCAAATTCGGACGGAAGTGTAAACATACGTCTCATCCTTCCAGCAGCATCGCACGGAGAATTCCTGCCCGCTTATATTCCCGTTTTCCTGCGCCGAGGCCGGTTTTTTTGATTACAAATTCAGCCGGAAGCGAGTCTCCGGTCCGAAGGGCCGCAGCGACGGCAGCGCCGGTCGGTGTAACGAACTCCCCTGCATCCGGCATGATGTGAAGCCGCAGTCCATGGCTGCGCGCAATCGCCGCAACCGCCGGTACCGGTATTGGTAAAATCCCATGCTGACAACGCACAGTCCCGGTCCCCTCGTACAGAACCGGCACAATAACCTCTGTAATGTTCTCTCTTACCTGCAGGTCATCGTAGCAGACAGCAATGGCAATGATATCCGCAATGGAATCAATAGCGCCAACCTCATGGAAATGCACTTCATCGATGGGCTTTCCGTGAACCTCGGCCTCGGCCTCGGCCACAATCCTGAAAATGCGCTTGGCAAGCGCTCTTGCATTCTCAGACATCTGGGTCCGATCGAGAATATCATAGACCTGCTGCAGGTTCCGGTGCTCGTGGTGATGCCCCTCATGATGATGCGCGTCATGGGACAGGTGTCCCTCGTGACCGTGATGTTCACCCTGATCCGATTCCACGGTACACTCCCCCTTCACGCTGTGACAGCAGGATGCCTCGCCGTGGCTGTGAACATGTCCGTCACCATGCACATGCGGAGCTTCTGCCGCAGCACCGAACAGCCACTCCATGTCGTGGTCGTGATTCTCGTGGGCTTCGTCCAGAATCACATCAAAGTCCCAGGCCTCGATGCCGCTCTTTAATACCTGTGAAATCTGAATGTGAAAGCCCTCCGCCGGCACACTGGCAAGCGCCTTTTCCAGCTTCCCGCGGTCTGCTCCCAGCCCCAGAAGTGCGCCCACGGTCATATCTCCACTGATGCCGGAATAACATTCCAAATACAGCTTGCTCATTCTTCCTCCATAGTAACTATTCCGTGCCCATTCGCAAAATTACTGCTGCGCAGCTTCTCTTTTGCTCATGTAGCGTTCTCGCCACATAAAAATAAATATGCAGTCCCCGTCACGATTTCCGCACAGAATATCCGAACTTGCCCAGCTTCTCACCCAGCGCATAATACTCACCATGCGAGTAGGCGATCAAATCCGCGCGCTCCAGATCCAACCGTCCCTTCTCATCCAGAAGAGTCGTGTCTACATCCGTCGAAAGGACCTCGGCAACATACATATCGTGTACACCGAGCTCCAGCTTGTGACGTACAACGCACTCCAGGCACAACGGACTCTCCGCAATACCGGGTACCTTCACATGCTTCGAAGGGAGTCTTGTCAGCTTCATTTCCTTCCATTTATCAACATCCCGGCCGCTTTTGACGCCCACCCAGTCTGTCGCATAGGTCAGATCACGGGTTGTCAGATTGATGACGAACTCTCCCGTTTTCTCAATGTAGTCATGGGTCAGACGGGAAGGCCGAATCGATACGGACACCATCACCGGATCCGAGCAAACCGTTCCCACCCAGGCAGCTGTCATCATATCATCGTGTCCCTCTCCGTCCGAAGAGGTAATAATTGCAGCCGGTACCGGATACAACAGGTTCGACGGCTTCCAGTATTCGCGATTTGTTGTCTCTTTCATTTTCGTCCTTTCTATGCCGCATCGGCTGCGGCAGCCCCAATCTTTCTGCATCCGCAGGCAGCAGTACCATCGAATGTCGTATATTGACCAAATAAGTCATCGCATGGTGAAGGCAGAATCTCTCATGATATGTGCTATAATTACTGGCGCTTGAGCTGCACCGCACGCACCACTGCCTGCTGCAGCCCGAAATTGTCCCCATTGGTGCATCCTAGTGCATCGATTTTTAAATAACTAGCCTAAATAACTTGCCCTTTTCCCTGATTGCACGGGTCAAAAATCCTCAGCGTAGCCCGCTACGCCTACGTTTTTTGACCCGCACCCTCAGAAAAAAGTTCTGCGTTATTAGGCCAGTTATTTTGCAAACGATGCACTAGGCCAGTTATTTTAAAAACGATGCACTAGTACACCACCGGTATCAGCGATACCGGCACATCAGAGTATATCACAGGCAAACCATATGAAACATTCCGGATCCGCTCTCTTCCGCTCTGCTTGGCTGGGCGGCCTCGCGGCACTTATTTTGACATATTTTCCATCGGTTATACAGACAGATCAGGCCGGAAGACTCAACGGTCTGCGTCCTGCTGCCCTTTCTGCCTATGCCGTTTCTGAAACCGTCACCTTTCATGCCAACGGCGGAACCGGCGAAATGGATGCTGCCGTATTGGAAGCGGGCAAGGATAAGCTCCCTGCCTGCACGTTCACACGGTACGGCTATGTCTTCCGCGGATGGATGACGAATCCGGCCGGCACGGTCTGCGAATACGAGGACCAGGAAACCTATCCGGAGGATGCCGGCAGCATGACGCTCTATGCACTCTGGGAGCCCCAGATGTACATCATTCATTATGAGGGAAACGGGGCTGCGCTGGGCAATATGGCGGATTCGTACGGCATCTACGACAAGAAGACAACGCTCTCCGGCAATCTGTTCATCAATCCAGGTCACCAGTTCAGCGGATGGATTGATACCAATACCGGCAGCTTTTACAGTAACCTCGCCTCGGTGCGCAATCTTCATTCCGGCAACACCTATTGCCGCTCAGTCCTGACGGTCAATGCCGGCAAGCCGGAGAATACCAAGTATTCCTTTAAGAGTACGCAGGGATCCTGCGTATACGAAGAAAACGGCGTAACCTATCTGGTTACCGCCGCATCCATCAACGACAGTGCCTATAACAACGGCGATCTGTCTCACTATGAAACCATTCTGACTAAATACGATCTTTCCACCGGAAAGGCTGTAAAGGCCGTACGGAACCTTGCATTTGATCACGGAAACGGCATCTGCTACAACCCGAATAACGGCCATCTCTACATTGCGGAGGGCGGCACATGCAAGGGCTATCCCAGCGGCGTGATGGAGCTGGATGAGAACTTAAATGAAGTCCGGGAATATAATTTTCCCTTGCTGACCCACATCTGGGCGATTGCCTACGCCGATCATCATTTCTATCTGATCGGCCGGAATGACGACAGCCGCAATTCCTTCTGCGTGCTCAACGACGACATGGAGACCCTCTCCATCACCCCGGTGGATGAATATTATGCTCAGAACTTCAGCTCCCAGGGCATCGCCACCGACGGCTCCTTTATCTATGCAGTCAGTGCCGGCTTCAAGGCCTACGACTGGAAAAGCAAGCAGCGCATCAATGTCTTCACCACCGAGGGCAAATACATCGGCGTGTGGACCATTGATATCCCCTACGAGGCAGAGGATCTGACCATCGTCGGGCCCTATGCCTACATCACCACCAATGAAAAGGAAAAATGTACGCTCTACCGCACCCGAATTCCCGCCGTCACGTTGACTGCAACGTGGAAGTGACGTAAGTGTCATTCTGAACAGAAACAGGCTCCATGACCTTAGTTATTCAATGGGCTCAATACGATCTGTCCCATTTTCCTGGTCTTTTTCAGTTCAATGATGCGCTGATTGGCCGATCCGCGGAAGTTCAGCGTCACTCTCTTCTGCGCTTCCACGAACGGTCCGTCCACCAGCACATCA
This sequence comes from Acutalibacteraceae bacterium, assembly GCA_963597485.1. Taxonomy (GTDB): domain Bacteria; phylum Bacillota; class Clostridia; order Lachnospirales; family Lachnospiraceae; genus CAG-791. The sequence goes on along the minus strand of CAVBQH010000118.1, from coordinate 1,250 downwards.
ATCAGGTCCAGATACGGATCGGTTATTCCCTCAACGTAGCGCTTTCCGCCCGGAACAAGATCCCGGTCATACAGATATCCCGTATAGGCCCATATGGTCCTCGCCGGCAGCTCTGTGTGGATTCTCTGCAAAAGTGCATACAGGTCTTTCTGATTCGAGAGCTCCATGGGATCTCCACCCAGAAGTGTCAGACCATCATAAAACGGCTTGGACAGCTCCTCCAGAATCTGATCCTCCATCTCCTGTGTATACGGTTTGCCGTATTCAAAATCCCAGGTCTGCGGCTGAAAACAGCCGGGGCAATGGTTCAGACACCCGGAAACAAAGATCGTCAGCCGGATTCCTATACCATTTGCAGAATCCGCCGTCATAATTTCACCGATGTGCATGGCTTCCTCACTGTCCGTTTCATTCTCATTCGAAGTCCGGTCGCAGACTCGCTGCTGATCCGTCCGATTTCGAATATTCATTCCTTCTTACTCTTCCATCTGATCCAGTGCATCCTGTACCCACTGTGCATAACTTTCCTTGCTGGCCATCCCTACCTTCGGCCGCCCCAGGATATTGCCGTCCTGATCCAAAAGGTAACTGGTCGGCGTACCGATTGCAGGGAAGCACTCATCCAGCTCATCCGTATCCAGAAGAACCGGCAGCGTCACATTCTGCGCCGACATGATATCATGGGCCTCCTCTACGCCGTCCTCATCATCCAGGCTGCGTACATCCGTCAGAAGCGTGAGAACCTGCAAATCCTCCATTTCGTCATTCAGCTCCTGCAGATCCGGCATTTCCTCAATGCAGAAGGAGCAGGTGGTCGCCCAGATGTTCACCATTGTGATCTTTGCATCCCGGAAAACAGAACCGTCCACGGTATTGCCGTCATAATCCACGGTCTGGAACGAAATACCGGAGGCCGCCTGGTATTCCACATAATCCAGCTGCAGGCGCTGCTTCTCCCAATCGGTCTTCATAGACTCCAGCAGAGCCTTTGTCTCTTCCGATTCATACTCTGAAGCGGTCTCCTCGAACTCTCCCGACGAGGCATTGGCCTGGTACATGACAAGTCCGCTCTCGGTCGTAAACTGTGTCAACGTATAATCCGTATTCTCCACATACGAATCGTACGCCTCCCGAATCTCTTCCTCCGTCATACTCTGATCAAGAGCAAAAATAACATCCGGAAACCAACATACGGACCGGTATCGCTGCAGCTCCTCATAAGATGTGATCGAATCCGCATCGACCCCCTC
>CAVBQH010000117.1:0-7224 GCA_963597485.1 Acutalibacteraceae bacterium | reverse complement strand
TGTCATAGCTCACGCTCATTGTGATCTCCTCCAAGTATCCGATAATACAGAACCAATGTAGTCAGTATATCACGGCTTTGTGAATTTTTCGACATATTAGTCTATCTCTTGACAAAGTGCGACAACAACATTCAGATATGCAAAAAAATAACCGGCCGGCCAGCTCATACGGTATACTGAAGCGGAATACTTATCGGCCATAGCTGCCGTTACAAGCGAGGGGACATTCAGATGGAATTCAGATTTAAGGACAAGGACACGTATTATCAGCACATTCGCCGGGTCATAGAGGAAGGGCCCTACAAGGACAACTGGGATTCTCTTTCCGCTTTCGAAATGCCTTCCTGGTTTGAGAAGGCGAAATTCGGAATTTTTATTCACTGGGGCCTGTTCAGTGTTCCGGCCTTCAATAACGAATGGTATTCCCGCAATATGTATGTGCAGGGAAGTCCGGAATTCGAGCACCATGTTAAGACCTACGGCCCGCAGAAGGATTTTGGCTACAAGGATTTCATTCCTATGTTCACGGCGGATCAATTCGATCCGGACGCCTGGGCAGAGCTGTTCGCAGAAGCCGGTGCCAGATATGTTGTCCCGGTTGCCGAGCACCACGACGGCTTCCAGATGTACGAGAGCTTTCTTTCTCACTACAATGCCGTGGAGATGGGCCCCCGGCGGGATATTATTGGTGAGCTGAAGGCAGCGGTTGAGAAAAAGGGAATGGTGTTCGCCACCTCCAGCCACCGTGCCGAGCACCACTGGTTCATGGGCGTGGGCAAGCACTTTGACAGCGACATTAAGGAACCGCTTTCCTGTGGTGATTTCTACTGGCCGTCTGAAGAGATTCAGCCCGATCAGCAGGACCTTTTCGCCACACCCTCACCCAGCGAGGAGTTTCTCATCGACTGGGTGTGTCGCACCTGCGAAATTGTGGATCGCTACCATCCGCGTGTGCTGTATTTTGACTGGTGGATCCAGCACAACGCCTATAAGCCGTACCTTCGCATGATTGCCGCCTATTATTACAACCGGGGCCTGCAGGAGGGCTTTCCCACAGCCATCTGCTACAAGCACGACGCGTTTGCCTTTGGCTGCGGCGTCGTTGACGTTGAGCGCGGTAAGTTCGCAGAGGCCAAGCCGTACCACTGGCAGACTGACACCGCCATCGCCCGGAATTCCTGGTGCTATACCGAAACGTTGGATTACAAGAGCAGCTGCGAGATCCTTTGCTATCTTGCTGATGTTGTCAGCAAGAACGGAAACCTTTTGCTGAACGTAGGGCCCAAGGCAGACGGGACCATTGCTCCCCGCGACCGGCAGATTCTTGCCGATATCGGCAGCTGGCTTTTGGTCAACGGCGAGGCCATTTACGACAGCAAGCCCTGGCGGTATGCCGAAGAAGGTCCTACCAAGGAGGTCGAGGGGCAGTTCAGTGATGCCGCCGCGACGGTATACACCTCAGAGGACTTCCGCTTTACGGCAGGGCACGGCGCCATCTATGCCGTCTGCCTCTGCTACCCGGAGGATGGCCATGTCACCATCCATTCACTGGCAACGAGTAAGGATCCCAACAAGCCGGCCTTTCACGGCATTATCAAAGATGTGCAGATACTGGGATTCCCGGAGAAGGTTTCCTACGCCGTTGACGAGGACGGTCTGCACCTGGAGACCAGGAACGTTTCCAGCCGCTTCCCGGTGGTCATCAAGGTAATTACAGATTGAAAACACTCTACATTGCAGAAAAAAATCCCCGCATCATTGACAAGCTCCGCGGCGGTGCAGACTGGTCTGCACTGTCCGTGGAGCTCGTGGGAGAAAGCTCTGACGGAGAACATGCGCTGGAAGAGGTTCTCCGGCTGCAGCCGGATTTACTCATGCTGAACCCTTCGCTTCCGCGCACATCTGGTGCGGATTTTCTGTCCCGTGCAAGGCTTCTTGGTTTTACCGGCACATGCATTCTCCTGCTCGATATGCCATCCTACCCCATGCTTCAGCGCCTTCTCCCCTTCGGTGTGCGGTGCTGTCTTACGCTCCCGGATGACCTCCCGCAGCTGCAGACGAGGATGAAGGAGCTTCTCCTGTGCCTTCAAAGAGAACACAGCCTCCTTTCTATGGTGGTGTCTCCCGGAGCCGCCTCCGATGCCGCGGAGGATGTATTGCCTGCTGCCTTACATTTTGCACAAAACACCCCCCCGGCCTCCGGCTCCGATCCTTCTTCCCGGATCACCGTTCTGGATGAGCTGCTTTTATACATCGAAACGCATTATTCTGAAAACCTCAAACTCGAGCTTATCGCGCCGCTTTGCGGATACAGCAGTGCATATCTTGGAAAGATTTTTACACAAAGGGTAGGCGAAAGCTTCAACTCCTATGTGGATCATTGCCGCATCCGGCATGCCAAGGAATTTCTCAAAAACGAAAAATGGAAGGTCTACGAGGTAGCCGCACAGGTCGGCTACCGAAGCGTAGATTACTTCCATAAAAAGTTTCACCATTATGTAGGGATGAGTCCCTTAGAATACCGCCGCCGGGAGTCCGGTGCATCCGGCGTTTCCGGCAAGCCCGGTACATCGTCTGCACAATAATCAGCCAAACGGCACAGATCCGGCGTGGAGACGCTTTAATCAGCGTTTCCCTAATGAATACCGCCGCCCGGCAGCTCCTTTGTCCAGCGCCAGGCAAGCTCAAACCAGCTCTGGCAGGACGGCTCAACCGCGCCGCCTTCCCGGTCTTTGGTGATCTCACTGGCCAGTCCAAGGCCATGGTCTCCCTTCATATACATATGCAGCTCCACCGGGCGGCCGGCTCTTCGCATCGCAAGGGCCAGCAGCAGCGAATTCTCTGCCGGAACCAGTCCGTCCTGATTGGTATGCCACACAAAGGCCGGCGGCGTATCCTCGCTCACCTGATTCTCCAGTGACATCGTTTCCACCAGCTGATCATACTGATCACCCAGCAGATTCTCAAACGACTCTCTGTGCGCAAACTCTCCGGACGTAATCACCGGATAATTCAGGATCATTCCGTTTGGCTTCAGCTGCCCGGCATCTGCGTTCAGCGCCTTTGCCAGAAAACCGCGATTCCAGAACATTCCATAGGAGGCTGCAAGATGTCCGCCGGCCGAAGAGCCCTGCACGAAAATCTGCTCCGGATCCACATCCCACTGCGCCGCATTCTCTCTCGCCAGCTTCACCGTCCGCGCCAGTTCCAGGAGCGCTGCAGGATAAACCGCCGGTCGGTAGGAGTACCACAGGACAATCGCCTGGTATCCGTAGGAATTCCAACGCAGAGCGAACATCTCCGCCTCCCGTTCCGATGTAAAGCAATATCCGCCGCCGGGGCATATGATAACCAGTGGGCGTTTCTTGATGCTTATCTCATCCGAATGGCTGATAAGATACGTATCCGCATGTGCGTAGTCCTCCGATCCTTCTCCTTTAATTTCCAGTCTTTTGTAAATCATCCTCTTCTCCTTTACCGTCTTTTTCCTCACTCACTTCGCTATCCTCCACGGGGAAATCGCCTTCATTGCCAGCTTTTTCTCTCGCCTCCTGCTCAACCTCACGGAAGGTTCCCAGTGACATTCCCGCAATCGTGTACATGATGCAGGCCGGGCCAATGAGAAATCCGATGAAAACGGTCGTCGAATTAAACATCCATATCAGCACCTCAAAAAGAACCACTGCCACCATCGCCATCGTTCTGCCAAAGTACCTCCGCGAAATCCGCAGCGAATTTTTTAATGTCCCCGGAATTGTATTCTCATATCTTGCAATCAGGGGAAACGCATACAACAAAGAGAAAACAAACAGAAATCCGGAAACAATTGTCACCACCAGAATCCATATCGGATTTCCGGCAACTGCCTCAAACAGCTGCAGATCCAGGTAAATGACATAGACACAAAGAAAAACAATGGCCTCCAGCACCGTTCCCTGCTTCCAGTTCTCCTTGAACCCCTCCCAGTATTCTTTGTAAATATACCCTTCCCGTTCCTCCGCCAGATGCAGACACACCTTGAAGGCTGCCGCTGTGGACGCTCCGATAGTGACAACAGGAAGACACCCCAGCAGCCAGAAAAAATTCACCTGTATAATGTCCCAAAGTCTGCACAGAAACTGGTACAACGGACTGTTCGTGCTGAAAAATTTCATGTGGTCTCCCTTCGTTACCAGCAGCGTCTTTTACCGAAAAAGGAGATCGCCCAATCATGAGCGATCTCCCTTCCATTCTACCATAATCCGCCAACAGGTTCTGTATTACTGCTCGCTCAATGCTGCATCCTCAGCTGCCGCACGAAGCTTTGCCTCATTCTGCTGGAATTCTACGCACTGATCATAGCCGTAGCTGTCTGCCTTCTTGATCATCTCTGCCACGATCGAATCAAACTCAGAATCGCTCTTTGCGTAGATGGCCTTCCAGGAGTAGGTCTTAACACAGTCTGCGACCTGATTCCATACCATGGTCAGCTCATCCGACATCGGGGTTGCGGAGTACATGGTTCCGGGAGAAAGGTTGTAGTTCCAGTCATCAAACAGGCTGTCCAGCGTTGTTGTTCCGTAGTGCTCTCTCCAGTCTGCCTCGATTTCAGAGCCAGCCTCGCTGGAGTAGCTGTCCCATTTCTTATAATTGTAGACATCTCCGTTGGAATCCAGGTTTTCTGCGTCGATTCCCCAGGTTGTGTTGTTGATCTTAAAGTTGCCGTCCTCGAAGGTTCCGGAATAGCCATCTGTCATTTCGGTCTTGCCGTCAAGCTTGGCACTCTTTCCAAGAGCCGTAAAGCAGGTCTTGCCGTTCTCATCGTAATACCAGCAAACGTCCTTCGGTCCATACTCCGCTGTCATGCGGCCTTCCGGTGTGCTGAGCCAGTTCAGGATTGCCATGCACAGCTCCGGATACTCGGTCTTGGCCCCGATGGTCCAGGGTCTGTTGCCGCCGTAAATGTTCTGGCCATAGCAGATCGGAGTTGCCTCTGTCGGCGGGCAGGGATACATGGCCTTGCCCTGCTCCAGGTGCTTCTCAGAGTTATACATTGCAGAACCCAGGAAGTTGAAGACGTTCAGGAATGCCGAGCCGTTCTGGTAATCCTCTACCATACCGTCATAGCCCTGTGTCTGAGAGTCCGGATCCAGGAGTCCCTTCTGATACAGCGTGTTGTAGAACTTCAGCATTTCAAGATAAGGGCCGTCCTCCTGCAGCGCATCATAGTATACCTGCTCAGTAGGATCATACAGTCCGAATCCGAACTCATCATAGCCGTAATAGGCAGAAGCCGTGGACTTTACGAACATGACCATGTTGCCGTCCCAGTCACTGAACAGGGACACACCATAGGTCGGATTACCGTTGTCATCTGTAGGGCAGATTTCCTTCATCTTCCCCAGAACCTCCACCAGATCATCCAGGTTCTTGATTTCGGGATAACCAAGCTCCTTGTACAGATCCCAGCGAAGATCCCACTCATACATCATTTCCTGACGTGCTGTTGCATCTACCGCAATATCAAAGCCGATGCCGTAGGTTGTACCGCCGGAAATAGTCGCATTCTTCTCAAGTGCAGCCGGCATGTGTTCCTTAATGTAGGGGCCATACTCATCCAGAAGATCATCCTCATTCCAGTCATACAGAAGTCCCTTATCAATGGCCTGCAGATACTCATCCGAGTCATTGCCCCAGATGACAAGGTCGCCCAGGTTGCCGGACTCCATACGTGTCTCATACACGCCGTCCGCATCCTGAATGATGTTCAGCTTCACATTGAACTTCTCCAGCATCACCTGTGCAAACCATCCGATCTGCTCGCCGGAATAGTTGGCCAGCTGATCGAATACGTCCAGTGTAACCGTCTCCTCCGGGATGACATCCGCCAGGAGCTCATCGTAGCTTTCCTCATCATCTGCATCCTCGGCGTCTGCAGTGTCCTCATCCTCGGCATCATCCTCTTCCTCATCGGATGCATCCTCCGCAGCAGAGCTTCCGGATGTTCCGGAAGACGAGCCTCCGCAGGCCGCCAGAGAAAATACCATGGTGGACGCCAACAGGAGCGCCATGATTTTCTTTGCTTTCATAAACTTTTCACCCTCCTTGTAAAACTATGTTGTCTTTTATTTTTGCCGCATTGCTGCGGAAAACAACCGTATGTCATCAGCCCTTTACAGCTCCCAGCATGATGCCTTCCTCGAAGTAACGCTGCATGAACGGATACACCACCAGAATCGGAATCACTGTCACCATGGAAATGGTGTACTTGATCACCTTGCCGCTCATAGCCGACTTCAGTGCCGCATCGCTGACCGAACCGCCGGACTGCATCAATGCGCTAAGGTTAGACGCCTGATTCAGGTAAATGTACAGTCTGTGCTGCAATGTATACAGCTGCGGAGCAGACTGCATCAGGATCATGGAATCTGTAAAGGAATTCCAGTGTCCAACTGCGCCGAAGATTGCGATCGTAGCCAGAATCGGCTTGCAAAGAGGCCAGATGATCTTGCGGAAAACCGTCATATAGGTGGCACCGTCGATCTCTGCGCTCTCCTCCAGCTCTGCCGGAATGGACTCGATGTAGGTCTTCACCAGAATGATGTTGTAGGGTGCCACAATTCCGGGAATGATGTAGGCCCAGAAGGTATTCGTCAGCCCCAGCATCTGCATATTCAGAAACCATGGGATGAGGCCCGCATTGAAATACATGGTGATGACCAGAAAACGGTACCAGAACTTTCTCCCCCACATCTCCTGCTTGGTCACAAGATATCCGACAAGTCCCGATGCCGCCACCATCAGTGCAGTTCCGACAATGGTTCTGGCAATCGATACCATAAATGCCGTTCCAAGGTCACTTACATTCAGCAAAGCCTTGTAATTGGCAAGCGTAAGCCCCTTTGGAACAAAGTTCACCAGTCCCTTTACCACATAATCATTGTCACTGATGGTATTGATGAACAGGTAATAGAACGGGAACACGCAGGCCAATGTGAAAATCCCGAACACCGCGTAGTTGATAATGTTAAAGACGATTTCGCCCGGCCCTGCCTTAAACGAACTCTTATGCGTTTTCTTGTACAGGCGTTCCGCCTTTGCGTCAGCCTTTTCCTGTGCTGTCTTTGCCATAACGCAGCCTCCCTCCTTAAATGATGCTCTCGCCGCGGACCAGCTTCGAAATACCGTTGGCACCGAACAGCAACACTACGCTGACAATGGACTTAAGCATACTCACCACCGTGG
>CAVBQH010000116.1:0-7393 GCA_963597485.1 Acutalibacteraceae bacterium | reverse complement strand
GAATATGACATACTATTATGTGAAGCAGTTCTCCCGTTATTTAAAGCCCGGGGCCAGACGAATCGGCCTGTCCCGGTGCGATCAGAAGGTGGAGGCTGTAGCAGCACAGAATCCGGACGGAACGATCGCGGCGGTCCTTTTGAACCGCACGGCGCAGGACGGCTTTTATGCCTTCCGCATCTGCGGCAGAATCGTGCGCTTTGAGGTCCCGGCCGGAACCATAACTACGCTGTTGCTGGAATGAGGGGAGAGAAAACGTATGCTACCAACCGGATGATAGGGTGGATCTGTTATCGGATTGGTGAGCAGCAATCACTGTAAGGGAGGGGACACATGAAGGAATTGTTGTACGGCGCGGCCTACTACGACGAGTACATGCCGTATGAGCGCTTGGATCAGGACATCGCACTGATGAAGGCGTCCGGCATGAACGTGGTGCGCATCGGGGAGAGCACCTGGTCTACGTGTGAGCCGCAGGAGGGTGTATTTGATTTCCATCATGTAACGCGTGTAATCGAAGCCATGCAGGAGGCAGGCATCAAGGTCATCCTGGGGACGCCGACCTACGCCATACCCACCTGGATGGAGAAGTCCTATCCGGAGGTTCTTGCGACAACGCACCGCGGCAGAGGTATCTACGGACCGCGGCAGATCATGGATATCACGCATCCGGTGTACCGCTATTATGCAGAGCGCGTCATCCGGAGGATGATGGAAGAGTGCGCTTCCTATGACAATGTGATCGGCGTGCAGCTCGACAATGAGACAAAGGCCTATGACACAGCGGGACCGAACGTCCAGCGCGGTTTTGTGAAATATCTGCGGGAGAAGTTTCACGACGATCTGGACGCATTGAACCGGGCCTACGGGCTTGACTACTGGAGCAACCGCATCAATGCATGGGAGGATTTCCCGGATGTGCGCGGGACGATCAACGCAAGCCTCGGCGCGGAGTTTGCGGCCTATCAAAGAGGGCTTACAGCGGAGTTTCTGATGTGGCAGCGAAAGATTGTGGAGCCGTACCTGCGGGAGAACCAGTTCATCACGCACAACACCGATTTTAACTGGATCGGCTATTCCTATGGCCTCAACGGCGATACGGATGTGTATGAGAACGGGAAGGCCATGACGGTCGTGGGAACGGATATTTATCATCCGTCCCAGGACGATTTGACCGGTATGGAGATTGCCTTCGGCGGAGATCTCACTCGCTCGGTGAAACGGGATAATTACCTGGTTCTGGAAACGGAGTGCCAGGGCTTTCCGCAGTGGCTGCCCTACGACGGACAGCTCCGGCTCCAGGCCTATTCCCATCTTGCCGGCGGCGCGAACATGGTGGAGTACTGGCACTGGCATTCGCTGCACAACGCCTGCGAGACCTATTGGAAGGGTGTTTTATCCCACGATTTTAAGGAAAACGAGACGTACCGTGCCTGCAAAGTCATCGGGAACGAGTGGAAGCGCATCGGGCACAAGCTGGTCAACCTGCGCAAAACGAACCGCATCGCCATCCTTGTCAGCAATCCATCGCTGAAGGCTCTGGAGTGGTTTTCCATCAACCACGGCGTTGCCGGTGATCCGGACGGCTTTGACTACAACGATGTGCTGATGGGACTGTATCGGCAGCTCTACCGGATGAATCTGGAGTGTGATTTTCTGTTCCCGCAGAACGCGGGTGAGCAGATCGGAAACTATTCGCTGGTCATTGTACCGGCACTCTATGCGGCCGGTCAGGAGCTTCTGGACATACTGGTTCAATATACGGAGAAGGGCGGTCATATTCTGATGACCTTTAAATCGGCCTTTACGGATGAGAACGTGAAGGTCTGGCCGGATGAGGCACCGCACACGCTGGCGAAGGTCATCGGCGCATCCTACAGCCATGTAACCATACCGGGGCAGGTCGGTCTTCGAAGCGATATCTATGTGTCAGGGGCGTCCGTTGCCGGGAACTGCACGGAGGATGGCGCAGAGGATGAACGAGGCGGAAGCTGGGAATATCGTTCGGACGAGGAGAAAAGCAGCACCGGGCAGCCGGATCATGCGGAAACGGTGATGGAGCTTCTGCGTCCGGAAGGGTGTGAGGTCCTGGCGGAATACGATCATCCCTCCTGGGGACGGTTTGCGGCGGTGGTGCGGAATCACTGTGGCAAGGGACAGGCAACGTATCTTGGCTGCTGGGCCAATGACGGGTTCCTGAAAAAGGTTCTGCGACAGGCGGCGGAGGATGCCGGGATTGCGATTCCGGAGGTGCAGTTCCCGGTCATTGTTCGAAAAGGCATTAATGAGGAGGGGAAGAGCATTACCTATTACCTGAATTATTCGCATGAGGCGCAAGTGGTGAAGGAACAGGCACCGGGAATGGAGTTGACTTATGAAGTCAATGTAGAAAATGGTCAGGAACTGACGCTCGAGCCCTGGAATCTGCGGATTGTAGAGAGCTGAGAAAGCAGTGAGTTATTGTAATTATTCAACACCCATCTCGATTTTCCTTCGGAAAACCTCGATGTGGCTGGCCAGAGGCGTTTCTGCCGGAACCCGTCATTGGTGAATTGTACAGTATTATGTTGTGAGGAGAAAAGGATCATGAGAAAAATATACGCACCGACAAGTGATCAGGTGACCGAGGAAGAGCTTTGTCACCGGGAGCTGGCAAGAAAGATGGCCGGCGAATGTGTTGTTTTGCTGGAAAATGACGGTGTGCTCCCGCTGATGGGCGGCGGGAAGATTGCTCTGTTCGGTATGGGCGCGAATTACACCGTGAAGGGCGGAACCGGATCCGGAGATGTGAATTCCCGCTCGAGTCTTACGGTGGAGGAAGGTCTCATCCAGAAGGGCTGGACCGTTACAAGCACCGACTGGCTTGCACGAAACAAGACGCTGCGGGAGCAGGCGCTGGCCGATCATAATAAAAAGCTGGCACAGCTTCAGGCGGAGACGGGGTATTCGGTGATCGAGCTGGCCTTTACCAATCCGTTCCAGATTCCGGACGCAGCGCCGATCACGCAGGAGGACATGGAAAAGGCAGATACAGATACAGCCATCTATGTCATCGCACGCAATTCGGGCGAGGGTGCGGATCGCTGGGATAAGCCGGGAGACTACCGGGCATCCGCGCGGGAGCTGGAGGATCTGCGAATCCTGACCGCGCACTTTAAGAAGGTTGTGCTGCTGCTGAACATCGGCGGTGTGATGGACCTGTCAGAAATTCGTGGGATCGACGGAATCGGCGCCATTGTTCTGATGAGTCAGCTGGGCAACATCGGCGGACTTGCCATTGCGGATGTGCTGGACGGGACGGTGAGTCCGTCCGGAAGGCTGGCTGACACCTGGGCAAGGTGCTATGGGGATTACCCGTCCTCAGCCACATTCTCCCATAACAACGGCAATCTGGACGACGATGATTATACAGAGGGGATCTATGTCGGCTATCGGTATTTTGATACCTATGAAAAGGAGCCGCTCTATCCCTTCGGCTATGGACGCTCCTATACGGAGTTTGCAACCGTTCCGGAGGCGGCAGAGCTTGCAGGAACAGAGCTTTCCCTGCACGTTCGGGTGACCAATACAGGAACAGCCTATGCCGGGAAGGAAGTGGTGCAGCTCTATGTCAGCGCACCGGGGGGCAGCCTGGACAAGCCGGCCAAGGAGCTGAAGGCCTACGGCAAAACAAAACTTCTCCAGCCGGGGGCGTCGCAGGAGCTGACGCTTTCTGTCCGCGCGGAGGACCTTGCCTCCTATAGTGAGGAGAAGGCAGCCTGGATTCTGGAGCCGGGAGACTATCGGATCTATGTCGGCAAGGATGCAGAGCACGTGACGCCGGCGGCTATTCTCCGGCTGGATGCCGAAGCGATAACGCAAAAGGTGCGGAATCTGTTCGCTGCGGACCCGTCCGCAGAGGCGCCGATGGAGGAGCTGCGGGGACAGGCAGACAGCGGCCGGCCGGCTTGCAGCGATGCCTGCGAATCGGTACCGGTTCTGGAACTGTCATCTGGCAAGATCCGGACGCAGATCACGAGCTATACAAATCCGGCCGAGCTTCCTCAGAAGGAAGGCGCTGCGCTGATGCTCCAGGATGTCAGAAACGGAGTCTGCACGGCCGAGGAGCTGGTATCGCAGCTCTCGGTCCGTGAGATGGCTGCGCTCTGCACAGGCCGCTTTGCAAGAGAGGGTGAAACCTCCATCATAGGCATGGCATCCATGGTGCCGGGCGGTGCCGGTGATACGAATGACTATTGTGAAAAGAGCCGCGGTATTCGTCCGCTGATCATGGCAGACGGACCGGCCGGTCTTCGCCTGCAGCCGCACTTTAAGGCAAGGACAACCGGAGAGATCCTGCCGGGCGGCGCTGTCTTTGGAGATTCGGTAATGCCCTTCCCGGAGTATGACCATCCGGAGAATGTCGAAGACTATTACCAGTACACCACGGCCATTCCCATCGGCTGGGCCCTGGCACAGTCCTGGAATACGGAGCTGATCGAACAGACGGCAGATATGGTGGGACAGGAGATGGAGACCTTCGGCATCGATATCTGGCTGGCACCGGCGATGAACATCCACCGCAATCCGCTCTGCGGCCGTAATTTTGAATACTATTCCGAGGATCCGTTGGTGTCGGGGCTTACGGCAGCTGCCATTACAAGGGGCGTGCAGTCGCATCCTGGAAAGGCTGTGTGCATCAAGCATTTCGCAGCCAACAACCAGGAGGAAAACCGGTATTGCACGAATGCCAACATCAGCGAGCGGGCGCTGCGTGAGATTTATCTGAAGGGATTCGAAATCTGTATCCGCTCGGCACATCCGATCAGCATCATGACGTCCTATAATATGATCAACGGCATTCATTCCGCCAACAGCAAGGATCTTCTGCAGTACGCGGCAAGAGACGAGTGGGGCTTTGACGGCTTTATTATGACCGACTGGTTTGCCACCGAGCGGCTGGAATCGCTGATGAGCGGCGAGCACAAATATACCGTGTCCGATATCGCCGGAGCGATATATGCAGGAAACGATGTACAGATGCCGGGCAGTCAGGGCATTGAGGATGCCATCGTCGAAGCTGTCGAAAGCGGATCCGAAAGTGAGGCCGGCTTTGTCATTACGAAGGCAGAGCTGCAAAGCTGCGCCCTGCATGTGATTGAGGCGGTCCTTCGCTGCGGCGAGCTGCGGTAGACCGCGCAGCCGGAACAGTGCGAATGTACGCGGAGTTCCGGCTTCAGCCCACTACGTGTGTGCGCGGCATACGCATTCGCTGCCGGAAGAAGCTTCTTACTACAGCAGAGGCCGGGAAAGGTGAACATTTTGCCGGTTGAGAAGGAAACAGATAAGAGAGTAACTTCGAAAACACAGCAAATCGAACAGGAACACGGGAAAATAGCCGGCGTAGACTTGGAGCTGCGCCGGCGTTTGGCGTTACAGACCCTGCAGCAGGATCCGAATGAGGAGCACCTGTGGGCAGCACTTCTCGCCTTCCAGAAGGCCGAATTCAGTACCTATTCCGGTCTGACGTTTACCTATGAAATACGGAAAGGCAAAAGCGGCGCCTACACAAAGGAGCTGTGGATTGACCGGAGGGAGAAGAGCAAGAGCCTGGCGTGGAGCTCCATACGGTTGGCCCTTCACGGCATAGGAGAGATCGGCGAAGAGGTATCACGGCCCAAGGCGTTGGGAGATATCCGCGGCGTGACGTACATCTATGCCATCTTCTGCCGGTTCGGACTCATCCGAATGCCGGCCGTGCATTCACGTTACTGACTGGGGGAGCAGCGACGGGTCCTGGCGGAGGTGTCCGGTTCTGGGGACGCTACGCTGACTTCGTCAGCTACGAGATGGCCTTACGGCCACTCGGCAAAAACGTGCTCCCCTGCGGCCTAGCGGTGCTAAGCTCGCATAAGACGCTCGCAAGCACCGAGGTCCTCGGAAGGCCCCGAACCTGGACATCCATCCGCCACCCTGTCGCTTGGTTGTCGTGTGAACAGTAACTCGTTCGATAGTGTGGACCATCTCTAACAGACTCGAGTAGAAAGGATACGGCCGGCATGGTAGAATGAGTCCCGTACCGCGCCCTCATTACGGAGCGGTGCAGCTGTCAGGAAAGGATGCGTGCGCAATGCAAAAGCAGCGGATTTACGTTTGCCATACCTTCTATCATGTATATGTCGCCTGCCTCAAGGAGCTAGATCTCCCGGAAAGTGAGCGAGGTGGCGCGTCGCTGGTACTCTCCAGGATGTCGAATGACTTCGGGGATCTGGACCTTCGCGCGCGGGAGAGCGGCATTTTTGAAGAGGTGTTCTGGTTTGATGAAAAGCCCTACACCTTTTTCCCGGAGCTTCTTCCCCTGAAGCAAAATACGGGCTCCCTTCCAGGGAATCTGATCAACCGCATGAAATTCTGCCGGAAGCTGGCAAAGCTCGAGGAACCGTATATTCCCGTGGATTTCAGAGAATATAAGGACATATATGTCTTCTGCGATTCGGATCCCATTGGCTATTACCTGAGCGGAAATCGGATTCGCTATCATGCCGTCGAGGACGGACTGGACTGCATCCGTTATTACGACACTGCTCGGTATGACAACCGGGGACATTTTGGCCTGAAGGCATGGATGGCCGCGAGAGGTCTTATTTTCATTCAAAACGGGTATGGACGCTACTGCATCGACATGGAGGTCAATGACATCTCTGCGTTGGATTATCCCATTTCGAAGATGCGGGAGGTGCCAAGAGACCAGCTGGCGGCCGGGCTTGATGCCAAGGCGCAGGAAACGATCACCCGCATGTTCATTGCCAACGAGGATGCGCTGGAGGCGGCCCTTTTGAAGGCGGCAGCGGAGGAGAAGCCGGTGACACTCCTTCTGACAGAGCCCCTCTGCAAGGATCTTGCGATGCGAAGGAAGCTTTTTGAGGATATGGCGCGGGAATACGGCGGAGACGGTGTCGTGCTCATAAAGCCGCATCCGAGAGACCTTCTGGATTATCATGCGATTTTCCCGCAGCATATTGTGCTGGATGCGAAATTCCCGATGGAGATTCTCAACTTCGTCTGTCGGCGGCTTGCAATCGAATTCACACGGGTGGTTACGGTGTACACCGTCCCGACCTCCATTCACTGCGTAAAAGAGAAGCTCTATCTGGGAGATGAATTCATGGACCTTTATGAGGAGCCCTCGCTCCACAGGGATGCGGGAAGTCACAGTGAGCAGAAGACATTCTGAGCCGATGAGGCTTTGCACATCGCCCGCCTGCCAATTTCAATCGTGAATTTGCCTGCAAGCAGTCAATTCACGTTGAAATATAAGATTGAGGCACTTTGGGAAATGTTGATTAAGGCGTTTTCCTAAAACCACCATGCCTGCTCGCGCAGGCACCACCACAAATAAAAATCAGCTGCTCCG
>CAVBQH010000115.1:0-7404 GCA_963597485.1 Acutalibacteraceae bacterium | reverse complement strand
ATCAGGCAGATGGCGGTGATCTGGATTTGTTTTTACTGGCAGGCCCGTCGGCAGCACATGTATTGGACAGCTATACGAAACTGACGGGGAGAAGTGCGCTTCCGACCAAGCAGTCCTTGGGATACTGTGCATCGACCATGTATTACGCAGAGCTGGAGAAGGACTGTGATCAGGAAATCTATAAGGTTATAGACAAGCACGAAAAGGAAGAGATTCCGATTGATAATTTCTGGCTGGCGTCCGGTTACACCAGCGGTGAAGAGGATAACCGCCGGTATGTGTTTAACTGGAATTACAAAAGATTTCCAGACCCAAAGGGATTTTTTGACGAGATGAATCGGAGAGGAATCAACGTGATTCCCAATTTGAAACCGGGAATTCTGAGAAATCACCCGTATCGGAGCTATTTTGAAGAGAACGATGTCTTTATCAAGACTCCGGATGGGAGCCGCGACTACGAAGGAAGCTGGTGGGGAGGACCGGGAAGATTTGTAGATTTTACTAATCCAAGAGCCAGAGAAGCCTGGAAAACACTCCTGAAAAAACAGGTTCTGGAGATGGGCACCAAGACGGTCTGGAACGATAACTGTGAAATGGATGGCGTAGAAGACCGGAACGCACAGTGTGATTATGAAGGCCAGAAGGGGACCATGGCTGAGCTGAAAATTCTGCACTCCAATCTTATGGCGTTTCTGGGCAAGCAGGCTCTGAAGGAAGTGTATCCCGGCGAGCGGCCGTACATCATCAATCGCGCAGGCTATGCAGGAATTCAAAGGTATGCGCAGGTCTGGGCCGGAGATAATCTTACCAGCTGGAAAACATTAAAATTCAATATTGCCACTATTGTAGGCATGGGGCTGTCCGGCTGTTCCAACATGGGGTGTGATATCGGCGGCTTTGCCGGACCGGCACCGGAAGCAGAGCTTTTGCTTCGCTGGGTGCAGAACGGAGTTTTCCAGCCACGGTTCTGCATGAACTCTGCCAACAATGATAATACGGTGACACAGCCGTGGATGTATGAGGAGTTTACACCGCTTGTGCGAGAGGCGTATACATTGCGGTATCGTCTGCTGCCGTATCTGTATTCTCTGATGTACGAGAGCAGCCGGAGCGGTATGCCGGCGTGGCGTCCGCTGTTTTTGGAGTTTCCGGATGATCCGGCGTGCTATACGGATGAGAATCTGACCTTTATGTTCGGCCCGGGACTGCTGGTTGCCAATGTGGTGGAAAAGGGAGCTAAAACGCGCACGGTATACCTGCCAAAGGGATGCACCTGGTATGATCTGTCGGATCATTTAAGAGCCTATGAGGGCGGACAGACCATTGAGATTCCGGTGGAGCTGGATTCCATTCCTATGTTTTTGCGTGGGTCATCCATTATTGTTACAACGGAGGATGTTCGGCACATTCTGCGGGATACGATGAAGAGTATTGACCTTCTGGTGTCAGCGGAACAGGATGTTACATTTGATCTGTACGATGATGACGGGCATACAGAGGACTATCAGAACGGAGTCTATGCCAGAACGCATATTCGTGTAAAGTCCGGTGAGCGGACCGAGATTGTCTTCGATACGGAAGGCACCTATCCTTCTCCTGTGGAGAAAATTAACCTTCGCCTTGTCAGCAAGAAAAAGGGTGCATACTGGGCCGCTGTTAACGGTGAACTGCTGCAGCGCCACATTATCAAAGATGAATTCGAAGCGGCAGAAAGCGGCTGGTATTATGAATTAAGTGATCGGACCATTCTGGTGAAGTTCCCGGCTAAGCTTCGGGGACATCTGGAGCTGACCGTTTCTGCAGAACCGTTTGACCTGATCGGAATGTAACGCAACATTTCCGCGACACAACTTTATTCCGACATCAGGTGCATCTGCACCACATTTCGGAATAGAATGGTTCTTTCTCTGTTGATTGCATCTAAGGAGTGCTGATTTAATCGGTATTCCTTAGGTGCCTTCAGGGGACGGAACGGAAATATATTCAGATACCGGCTGTAGCATCACCGGTCCAGCATTTTGCGGTATTCCCGGGGACTGACCCCGACATAGCGCCGGAAGAGCTTTGTAAAATAGCTGAAATCCTGGATGCCGACGGCAATCGCCACCTCAGCTACGCTGAGATTTGTTGTATTAAAATAACGCAGGGACGCCTGAACCCGCTGCTTACTGATGTAGCCGGTGATGGTGTCCCCTGTTTCTTTTTTGAAGGCACCGGAGAGGTACGACGGATTCTTGCCGAATTCCTCAGCGAGGATGGCAAGCGTCAGTTCACCGGACAGGTGCTGATCGATGTAATTGATCACGTTTCGTATCAGGTAGGAATACCGCTCATATCCGTAGTTGCGGACCAAAAGAGCATATTTGCGCGCCATATCGATGGGTAAGTGCAGCAGCTCTTTTTCGGAGACAGCATTTCTTATTTTCATTTCATACGTTTTCCCCTGCTGCAGCACATGCAGCGGATGTACGGATGTATCCAGTATTTGGGCAACTAAAAATGCATTGATACCGGAGACCTGGTTTTGCAGCTCGGAGACAGGCATGTTCGAGGAAATCATGGAGTAGGCGGTAAGCGACTTCATCTGATCCACAGCCTTGCCGGGATCACCGGAGACTACGGCTTCCAGGAAGGCCTGCAGCCGCTTCTTGAATTCCTCTGCATAATCGGCACTGAAGGATTGAAAGCGCTCGTTGTCGTACCGCACGTCATGATGCTCCGATCGGTAGTCGACATATTCGATGTGACTCTCGGAAAAAGCGGGAAGAAACGCCGTGATGAGATGCTGCAGGAGGCGCACCACCATTTGGAGATCTACGATCGGGAGTGACGAATAAAACTGCTGCAGGGCCAGTGTGCGGCTTGGCGGGATGTTATTTTTGCGCACAATTCGGAAGAGATCCGATTGTGAAAGCGCCTCCGTTCGAAAGGGCATAATGCATCCGAGCGCCGGCGTGTCGGTCTCATCCAATGTGATGGCAATGTTGTAAAAGTCCAGCGTACTCTCCAGAACAATGATTTCATATCGACTGGATCCGGAAAGCGAGAAGACGGGCCCGCTGGTGGAATACGTCCCCCAGATCATCTTTCGAAGTCCCCTGTCAAAACGGTCAAAATCCGAGTAAGGCGGTTTCATCAGAAAGGATTCCAGTCCGAAAGCATCCTGGAGCGTCTGCTGAACAATCGGGAAAAATTCCTCCGGCGTTATATCACGCGTCAATGGAAGCATAGAACAATCCTCCTTGCGTCGGATGAGCAATGGGTTTATGGATACGGAGCAGCCTTGATAATGGCTGCTGCACGGAAGGCTGCTGTGCGTAATGAGCAACTGCAGTTCGTGTTTACTGCAGAAATGGTTTCTGATTCACTCAATCGCAATATTAACACAAAAATAATACCAAAGTATACAAATATTGCGCGAGTGCATACTGTGGCTTCCTGTTATAGTGGCATACCAGAAACCAAGATGCATACGCGCCTGCGCTCCGATAAAGATTTGTAAGGCGGAAGGTGCGAATAGAACAAATGTTAAAGAAGGGAGTTACCGATGAAGAAGAACATCAACACCGGCTGGCAGTTCACAAAGGATGTCATTCCGGTACAGGAGGGAACATCCGTACTGAGCCAGGGCAGCTGGGAGAGCGTAGATCTTCCCCACACCTGGAACGGAGAAGACGGACAGGACGGCGGCAATGACTACCATAGAGGCACCTGCCTGTATGCGAAGAAAATAACCCGCGCAGAGCTTGGGGATGCACCGGTTATTTACCTGGAGTTTGAAGGTGCCAATTCCAGCGCGACATTGTATGTGAACGGCAAAGAGGCCTGCCATCATGACGGCGGCTACTCCACCTGGAGAGTCAATGTGACCGATCTTCTCTCAGAAGAGAACGAAGTGGTGGTTGCTGTCGACAATGCCGCGAACGATCACGTTTATCCGCAGATGGCAGATTTCACCTTCTACGGTGGTCTGTACCGCAGCGTAAATGTCATCGGTGTTTCTGAAACCCGCTTTGATCTGGATTACTACGGCGGACCGGCTATCATGGTAACGCCGAAGGTAGAAGGCAGGAATGCCGGCGTTGAGGTTCAGGTCTTTGTTACAGAGGCCAGGGACGGTGATGAGCTGACATACATCCTCTGGGACGGCACCAGGATGGTTGCCTCCAAGACGGTATCTGCAGATGAAACAAAGGCAGATTTCGTGATTGAGAATGTACACCTCTGGAACGGCAAGAAGGATCCGCACCTGTATACAGCAGAGGTGCTGCTGACAAGGGACAAGGAGACACTGGATGCCAGAAGCACACGCTTTGGCTGCCGCAGCTACAGCATCGATCCGGAGAAGGGCTTCATCTTAAATGGTGAGCGTTATCCGCTGCACGGCGTTTCCCGCCACCAGGATCGTCCGAAGAAGGGAAATGCCCTTGACCGCAAGGATCACGAGGAGGATATCGATCTGATCCTGGAGATGGGAGCCAACACCATTCGCCTGGCACACTACCAGCATGATCAGTATTTCTACGATCTGTGCGATGAGAAGGGTCTCGTGATCTGGGCAGAGATTCCCTATATCTCCAAGCACCTTCCGAAGGGCCGGGAGAACACCATTTCCCAGATGACCGAGCTCATCACTCAGAACTACAACCATCCGTGCATCGTCGTATGGGGTCTCTCCAACGAAATCACCATGGGCGGCGCGGAGGATCCGGATCTTCTGGAGAATCACCGCGTTCTGAATGAGCTGTGCCACAGGATGGATCCCACCAGACTAACCACCATGGCTGTAGTATCCATGTGCAGCATGGACGCACAGTACATCAAGATTCCGGATGTGATTTCCTACAACCACTATTATGGCTGGTACGGCGGAACCACAGACATGAACGGCGAGTTCTTCGATGCCTTCCATGCTAAATATCCGTCCATCCCCATCGGTATGAGTGAGTACGGCTGCGAAGCCCTGAACTGGCACACATCCAACCCGATGCAGGGCGATTACACCGAGGAGTACCAGGCGTACTACCATGAGGAGCTGATCAAGCAGCTCTTCACCAGAGACTTCATCTGGGCAACGCATGTGTGGAACATGTTTGATTTCGCGGCAGACTCCCGTGCGGAGGGCGGCGAGAACGGCATGAATCACAAGGGGCTGGTTACCTTCGACCGCAAGTACAAGAAGGATTCCTTCTATGCCTACAAGGCATGGCTTTCCGAGGATCCGTTCGTTCACATCTGCGGAAAGCGTTATGTAGACCGCGTAGAGGATGTGACCAAGGTGACGGTCTACTCCAATCAGCCGGAGGTGGAGCTCTTCGTAAACGGCGAGAGCCTTGGCAAGCAGACCAGCAAGGAGCATTTCTTCTATTTCCAGGTGCCGAACAAGGGCGAGAGCATCCTGACGGCAAAGGCCGGCACATGCACCGACGCCAGCACCATCCGCAAGGTGGAGGTCTTCAATGAGGCATATCGCCTCAAGGAAGAGGGCGAGGTTCTCAACTGGTTCGACATTGAGATGCCGGAGGGCTACTACAACATCAACGATGCCATCAGTGACATCATGAAGGCTCCGGAGGGACAGGCCTTCATCGGACAGCTCCTGAAGGGCATGATGCAGGCAGGCGGCGAGAAGGCAGCAGAATCCGCTGGCGTTGACGGTGAGGGCCTTATGAAGATGCTGGGCGCGTTCTCTGTAAAGCGCATGCTGAACCTGATGGGAACAGCCGGCGGCGGAAAGAAGTTCACCAAGGAAGAGCTTCTGGATTTGAATGCAAAGCTGAATCAGATCAAGAAGGTCTGAGCGGCAGCAGATAAATAGGCGGTAACTATTCGGCATCCATCGAGATTTTCCTAAGGAGAATCTTGATGGGGCTGAACAGATACACAGACAACGAAAGAGGGGACAGGCATGAGCAACAGCACAAAAGAAGTTAGACCGTTTGGTATCCGCGATAAGATGGGATACATGTTCGGTGATCTGGCAAACGATTTCTCGTTTATTTTCGCCAGCACCTACGTTATGGTGTTCTACACCAAGGTAATGGGCATTTCCACCGCTATGGTCGGAACGATGTTCCTGGTTGCCAGATGCGTGGATGCCTTTACCGATATCGGTATGGGCCGCATTGTTGATATGTCAAAGCCGACGAAAAACGGACGCATCCGTCCGTGGATCCTACGGATGTGCGGATTCGTGGCACTTGCATCATTTATGATGTACCAGTCGTTTCTGGTGGATGCCTCCTATGGCGCAAAGGTAGCGTATATGTTCATTACCTACCTGCTGTGGGGCTCAGTGTTCTACACATCCATCAACATTCCCTACGGCTCCATGGCATCGGTTATCTCCAGCGAGCCCAAGGACAGAAGCTCCCTGTCAGTATTCCGCTCGGTTGGCGGCACCTTCGCGGGCATCCTGATCGGTGTGGCGGCGCCTATGCTGGTTTATTACACGGATGAGCAGGGCAACCAGGTGGTATCGGCAGGAAGAATTTCCCTGGTAGCCGGCATTTTCTCCATCTGTGCGGTGATCTTCTATCTGCTGTGCTATTTCATGACAACGGAGCGCGTGGAGTACAAGCCCAAGACGGATAAGAAGTCGACCGGTGCTACACTGAAGATTATCATCACCAACCGCGCACTTCTGGGCATGATTGCATCGGCAGTGCTGCTGCTCCTGGCCTCCCTGATGTCTCAGGGAATCAATGTGTACCTGTATGCAGACTACTTTAAGAATGCATCGGCAATGTCGATCTCTTCCATGCTGATGCTGCCCTGCATCATCGTGATGGCAATTTTCTCCACCAAGCTTTCTGCCAAGTTCGGCAAAAAGGAGTGCAGCACGGTCGGCATGCTGGCTTCCTGTGTGATTTACCTGATTCTGGGAATTCTGCACATCACCAACGTTTGGGTATACATCGGCGGAGCATTCCTGGCTATGCTGGGCATGTATTTCTTCCAGACACAGTGCTGGGCACTGGTAACGGACGTTATTGATGACGTAGAGGTTTCCTCCGGATCCCGTGAGGACGGCACAATTTACGGCATCTATTCCTTCTCCAGAAAGATCGGACAGGCCATCGCAGGCGGACTTTCCGGATGGGCACTGGGCTGGATTGGCTATGACTCTCTGGCAGCAGGCCAGACGCAGGAGGTTGCGAACGGAATCTATAACCTTTCCACCTTCTTCCCGGCAGTGATTTACCTGCTGTGCGCACTGGCACTGATTTTCATCTATCCTCTGTCCAAATCCAAGGTAGAGGCAAACGTAGCGGAGCTGAAGAAGAGAGCCGGAAAGGCATGAAGCCAATACGGTTTTTAAAGGGATTGTGAGTTAACAAGAAGCCAATTCACATTGAATAGGCAGATGCTCACAGATTCGAATATGGGGTTACGGGAGAGGCC